>JAZNHX010000093.1:0-36349 GCA_045577115.1 Faecalimonas sp.
ATAATTGCAATGACAACAATACTTTTCTTCTTCATTTGTCTATACCTCTCATGTGATAAACCTATTATATTCTTTCTTTACTTTTTTTACCATATTGAATATAATATTTTTTATAAGATTCGGAAGGAGAATGGTGATGGAAAATCAAAAACAACGAATTTATGATGAATTAAACAAAATGAATATTAAATATGAAGCTGTAGAACACGAACCGGTACATACAATGGAAGATATGGACCGCTTAGGACTTCCTGCAAAAGGAACACTCTGTAAGAACCTGTTCCTTCGAGACGCAAAAGGAAAACGTCATTTCCTTGTGACCGCAGATGAAAATGCGAAGGTGGACCTGAAGGCATTGGCTGGCCAGCTCGGGACTAGCAGCCTCAGTTTTGCTTCAGAAGAGCGTTTGGAAAAATACTTGAAATTGAAACAGGGAAGCGTAACTCCATTCGGTCTGATTAACGACACAGACCATGCAGTAGAATTCTTCATTGACCGTAACTTATCAAAATGCAAGAGTCTAGGAATTCACCCTTGTGATAATACTGCTACTGTATTCTTATCTTATAAAGATTTGGACAAGTTCTTGTGGAACTTGGATATTGATGTAATTCAAATTCGTTTCTAAAAAATAATATTGGCAGGTTGTGAAGTTTCAATCACAACCTGCCTTTTTCAATTTATTTCAACTTTTTATATACTGTCAACCTCATAGTTGTATAACAAGCCACGCCACCGATTACATTTGATATCGGCTCTGCCAGAAACACGCCCTTTACGCCGAGCCCCACCATCGGTAGAATCAAGGTCAATGGAATCACAATAATGGCTTTGCGCAATAGCGAAAAGAAAATCGAATGCTTTGCATCTCCCAATGCCTGAAATGTCGATTGTCCGGCAAATTGAAGTGCCATAAATACAAATCCGAAAAAATAAATCTGCAACATTCCGATTCCCGCTTCCATCATTTGCAAATCATCTGAAAAGATTCCAAACCACACTCTCGGAAATATCAAAACCAATGCCCACGCAAGCATCGTATATGCAGCACCGACAATTGTATTAAAATGAATTCCCTGCTTTACACGGCTGTATTCTTTTGCACCATAATTATAACTGATAACCGGCTGCGCGCCATTTACAATTCCGGTAATCGGCAACGAGAAAATGTCGCGAATCGAATTAGTTACTGTCATAATTCCGACATACAAATCTCCGCCATAGTTTTGCAATGTGGCGTTGCATGCAACTTGCACGAAGCAATTGGTTCCCTGCATTATAAAATTAGCGGTGCCCAGTTTAAAAATCTCTTTCGTTATATTTTTGCTGATTTTGATATTTTCTTTCTTCAAAGGAATAATCGCTTTTTTCCCAAACAGGAAGCGAAGTACCCACACTGCAGAAATTGTTTGACTGATAATCGTGGCAAGTGCTGCTCCTGCAACTCCCATATCGAGCAAAAAGATAAATACCGGATCAAGCGCGATATTTACAACTGCACCAATCACAATAGACAGCATTCCTATCTTCGGAAAACCCTGTGCATTGATATAACCATTCATTCCCGTTGTAATCATGGAGCAAATCGTACCAATCAGATAAATGTCTAGGTACTCCTTTGCATAGACAAATGAATTTTCACTTGCCCCAAATGCAAACAAGATTGGTTTGCAAAACACATATCCTAATACTGTCAAAATAATAGAACTGACCAAAAGCAGTGCGAAAGAATTTCCCATAATTCTACTTGCTTGTTCGTCATCGCCTCCGCCTCTTTCCATTGAAAACAGCGGCACCCCACCCATTCCGAACAGTGCAGTAAATGCCATAATCAACGTGACAATCGGAAAGGTGAGTCCCACTCCTGTTAAAGCGAGACTATTTCCGTTATCCATGTGTCCAATATAGATTCTATCTACGACGTTGTAAAGTAGTTGAATCAACTGTGCAATTGTAAGCGGAACAGCCTGCATAACAATATTCTTCCATA
Source organism: Faecalimonas sp. (assembly GCA_045577115.1). Lineage (GTDB taxonomy): Bacteria > Bacillota > Clostridia > Lachnospirales > Lachnospiraceae > Faecalimonas. Next base: position 1,991 of record JAZNHX010000093.1, read on the forward strand.
CAGGACCTTTTGAAAAATCATTTGCCATAACAATCATTCTCCAATGTTTTTTCAATAACTCCATTTAGTATACAACATCTCTTCGTATTCGTCACTATAATCCTAATTTTAACCGTATGGAATTCCATACGGTTAGAAACGAACCCGGACGATTAGTACAAGAGCAAATCAGACAGCAATATATAAAGTGTAATTCAGTAACAAGTGCCACAATTCTATATGTTTTTTAGATTTGTGGCGCTTATATTAATGTTTCTTATTTATTTTTGTTTTGTCTTTTCATTCTCTTCCGGCAATTCTATCAATGGGCGAACATGTAGTTCTCTTGAAATATATTTGCCGTCTTTTCTATGTTGCCTTACGCATTCTGTAAGTAAAAATTCTATCTGTCCGTTAATCGAACGGAAGTCATCCTCTGCCCAAGCTGCAAGTGCATCGTACAACTTCGGTGATAAGCGGAGCGGAACTTGTTTCTTTACATCTGCCATACTAATACAAACTTCCTGTATTTACGATTGGCTGTGCGTCATGATTTCCACAAAGAACTACTAACAAATTAGACACCATAGCAGCTTTTCTTTCGTCATCCAATGTTACCAAATCATTTTCATTCAGACGCTCCAATGCCATTTCCACCATACCGACTGCTCCGTCTACAATCATTTTTCTTGCGTCAATAATTGCAGATGCCTGTTGTCTCTGAAGCATAACTGCAGCAATTTCAGGTGCATAAGCCAAATATGTGATACGTGCTTCCACGATTTCCAAACCTGCTTCTTCCACCTTCGACTGAATTTCCTGTTTGATCCGCTCCGCAACCACTTCGCTGGAACCACGAAGACTTCCTTCATCCGCAATGCCATCACCTGTTGTATCTACATTTGGCGCTACATCATACGGATATAATCGAACAATATTGCGAAGTGCACTATCACATTGGAGTGACAAATATTCTTTATAATTGTCAACATTGAATACTGCTTTCGCTGTATCCACGACTCTCCAAGTAACTGCAATGCCAATTTCCACCGGATTTCCGAGACAATCATTGATTTTCTGTCGATTGTTGTTAAGTGTCATAATTTTGAGCGAAATTTTCTTCTCTGGTATTTCCATTGACACATCTGCCGTGTTTGATGCAATAACGAATGGCTTTTTTGCACCTGCATCTACATCTCCACTTTGATTTAATTTAGTCTTTGCTGCCGGATTAAAACCTGTACAGAATGGATTTACAAAATAGAATCCTTCATTCCTTAAAGTGCCGACATAATTACCGAATAATGTAAGTACTAATGCTTCTTGCGGCTTCAAGGTCTTAAGCCCACAAAACAAAATCCAACCAAGCGAAATCCAAATGACTGCCACCACGATTATTGGGACATTGCTCGACATCGCACCAAAAATCAATCCGACAATGGCAACTGCATATAATACCAAAGTGAGTAATAACATTACCATACCATTTTTCTTATTTTGTAATACAATTTCTTTCATTATAAAACCTCCTGTTTTATTTGATATCAAAATGATATCACTTTTATTTCATTTTTGCAAGTACTTTCTTTGATTTAATTCCGAACCTTAACATGTACTCATGCATATAATATCTTACAAATATTCCGCACTGCATTTCGGAGGTCCTATTATGGAAAACAATTTTCAAAAAATCGCAAATAGAGTATCTGTCATCACCATCATCGGAAATGCCGTGCTGTCTGTATTAAAACTTTTAGCTGGTGTCATCGCTCATTCCAACGCGATCATCAGCGATGCCATCCACTCTGCATCCGATGTCTTCAGCACAATTGTAGTTATCATAGGAATCAAATTTGCATCCAAAGAACCCGACAAGGAACACCCTTACGGACATGAACGTTTGGAATGTGTGACAGCGATTATCTTAGCTATGATCCTCTTTATGACGGGACTTGGAATCGGTCTGGATGCACTAAAAAATATTTTCAATGCTGACTATCCTCATAACGCGCCAGGAATCATAGCATTTATTGCGGCAATCATTTCTATTATCGGCAAAGAAGGAATGTATTGGTACACAAGATATTATGCAAAAATGATTGACTCCGATGCCCTAATGGCCGATGCCTGGCACCATCGCTCCGATGCGTTTTCATCTATCGGAGCCCTAATTGGAATCGGTGGCGCGAAACTTGGATTCCCGATTATGGACTCCATCGCCAGCATTGTAATTTCCGCATTTATTGCAAAGGCCTCCTACGATATTTTTAAAGATGCTATGGATAAAATGATAGACCACGCCTGTGACGATGAGACGGAAACTCAGATTCGAACATGTGTCATGGAAAATGAAAATGTAATGGGTATTGATTTACTGAAAACTCGCATTTTCGGCAATAAAATCTATGTAGATGTAGAAATTCTTGCAGATGCTGCCTGCACACTAAAAGAGGCACATCTCATCGCCAGAAAAGTGCATAATAAAATAGAAGAAACCTTTCCGAAGATCAAACATATTATGGTATACGTCAATCCTGATGAAAACGCCGAATAAAAATTCTCACTCTGTGACAAAAGTCACAGAGTTTTTTTGAATAATGATATAGAATCAAATCAACAAAACAAAGAAAAGAGAGGTAAATATTATGAACGCAAAAAAATTAAATAAACAAAACTTCCAAAATGAAATTATAAATAACCCAAATATCGCATTGGTAGATTTTTACGCTGACTGGTGCGGTCCTTGCAAAGTAATGGCACCCATCATTGACGAAATCGCCGATGAGCGCCCGGATATCACAGTTGGCAAAGTAAATGTAGATGAAAATCAAGAACTCGCCAACCAGTATAGAATTATGACCATACCAACACTTATTATCTTCAAGAACGGAACGATTGTAAATCAAATTTCCGGCCTCCGTCCAAAAGAAGATATTTTAGAACTATTGTAATAAGATCTAATCATATGCGATACCTTGCAATTTTCTTTTATTGACGATCGTGATTCCCTTTCTCGTAACCCCGATAATGCCATCATTGGCTAAATGTTTAAGCATACGAGTAACTACTTCACGAGCTGTACCCAAATGACGCGCGATTTGTTCGTGCGTCATTGTTATTGTATCGGAACTATTTACCTGCGCATCCTCAAGCAAAAAAATGGCAAGCCGTTTATCCATACTCATAAAAACGATTTGCTGCATAATCCACATGACATCAGAAAATCGATTCACAGCCGTCTCAAGAGCAAATATCTTAACCGTCGGAACCTTTTCACTGATAGCCCCAAACGCGGACGCACTAATCATATAACAATCGCTCGGTTCCTCCGCCTCTACATACACATCAAATGTAATGCTCTGTAGCACACAAGAAGCCGACAGCATACAGATTTCTCCCGGCGAAAGTCTGTAAAGTGTAATCTCTTTGCCATCTTCCGAGAGCATATACAAACGAAGTCTGCCGTTTTTCACGATATAAAGTCCGGTACATTCTGTATTATCGTGTACAGCCTGCGCCTTTTCAAAATGTACTTCTGCAGAATGCTGGCAAAGGAATTCCCTATCACTCTGCCCCAGCTCACTCCAAAACGGAAAATACTCCTGATAAATTTCATTGTAATTCATATTGCCACCTCCATTGAACTATTTTTTAAAAATAAATACCGGTACCGGAGGATTGTTCCCCCTGTTAAAATAGTGATTGACAATCACTGTATATTCCCTTGCCGGAAGTTCCTTTAAATAGTTCAAAATACAGTTTTTCTCTTCAAATCCCGTATCTCCGCCACTATAAATGCAAAGACTCATCATTCCTCCCGACTTCAAAAGTCCCAATCCCTTTTTAATTGCTATGAGACTGGTAGATGCCATCGTTGCAATCTCATGATCTCCACCGGGAAGATACCCAAAATTAAAACAAATCACATCTGCTGTAGACTCTTGCACATAATGATCCATATTTTCATGTCCATCCAAAATGAGATGATAATTCGTTGTCACATGATGTTGCTCCAATAAAGTTTTTGTCGCTTCCACGGCTTGTCTTTGAATGTCAAATGCAAAGACTTCTCCTAATTCTCCGGCCAGTTCACATAACATCAGCGTATCATTTCCATTTCCCATGGTCGCATCAATATAAAGCCCACCTATCTGTGCTTGTGAACGAATGATCTCATGACACCAATGTGTAATTTGCGATTGCTTCATCATAATTTCATCTCCATCGTTACTCGATTCCATCTGTATTTTTCTAAGTCCACTCGATTCCCATCCAAATGGACTCCCTCTTTTTCCAGTAGCTCAATCTGACGATTTTCACCTCCGAAAACAAATGCTTTAGACACTTCTCCCAGACGATTCACTACTCTATGGCAAGGGATGTGCTCCGGGTCTGGATTGGCATGCAGAGCATAGCCCACCACGCGCGACCATCTGCGGTTTCCTGCAAGACTGGCCACCTGACCGTAAGTAGCCACTTTCCCTTTTGGTATCTGTTTTACAACGTCATATATCAATTCAAATGCAGACTTATCCATCGTTTTTTCCTTTTCTAACTAAATCTATAAATTATTATACCTTGAAACATATTACTTTCAAGTATAACTTTTATGTATAAAAAATTCGGCCAATCTTAGTTCTCACTTAAAATTGGCCGATATAAAAATGATTAATCCTGTATCTGCCTTCCTGTCACGTCCAGATGATAATTATCTCTATAAATTAGTTGCGAAATCGGCACAATCTCATATCCTTGTGCCTTTAGCCCTTCGATTATTTTTGGAAGAGCCTGCGCTGTATATTTTGCGCCGTTATGCATTAAGATGATAGAACCATTTCGCAGATTTTTATGTTCCGTGACTGTTTTTATCATACTGTCCACACCATACTCCTTCCAGTCAAGAGAGTCTACATTAGTCACTAAAAGAAGTGTTAATAAATCCAAGGTTTAGCGCCCTCATACGAAGGCGCTTTTCTCTTAATATGTAATGAATCCGTCAAATCCTGCTGCTTTCAGTTTCTGTAACATTGCATCTGCATTTGACTTCACACTGTATGCACCGACTTGTACTCGGTACAGTTTGGTTGATTCTTTTACCGGTTCTTTGTAATCGATGCCGAAGTATTCAAGGATAGCCTTTGCATAGGCTTGTCCAAATCTCTTTTGTTCTTCCACTGTATCGATGATGTCATTGTCTTTATCGTTATCTACGAATGCACATTCGCAAATAACTGCCGGCATTGTTGTGTGCTTTAAGAAGTAAAGGTCATTTCTGACTTTCTCTCCTCTACTGTTCTGTCCAATCTCTTGTGTGTGTTTCTCGCAGAGTTCTGCAAGACGTTTTCCGTTCTTGCTAGTTCCATAGTAAAGACTTTCAGAACCATCACCTTTACCTGCATTTGCATGGAAAGAAACTGCAATGCTTGCTCCGGATGCGTTCGCTTCTTTTGCTTCGTCTCTAACAGGGTCATTCTCGTCTTTGATTCTACTACATACAACAGCTACTCCATGACGTTCCAACTCTGATTTACATTCCAACAAAATCTGCAAATTGATATTTTTTTCTACCAATCCTAATGATACTGCTCCCGGATCTTCTCCGCCATGTCCTGCTGATAAAAATGCTTTTAATGTTTCGTTTGCCATGATTCGCATCTCCTTTTATTTAATTCTTGTTGCATTGGTGCAACTTACTCCTTCACCGACTTATTATATTTTCCATCATCCAAAAGGTCTTTGGTTGCTCTAAACCACATTTCCAAAATATTTTCCAAGGCCGCTTCCGTAATAAACATATCCAACCAATCCGGCAACAACATTCTTGCTTGTGATACAACCCACTTCATCTTCTGTTTACCCTGTTTAGATTCTTTATAGATGTGCTCTGCTTTAAGGAACAGTTTATACACATCTGCACGAATCTGATTTAATGTTTTCTCTTTAAAGTAGAGGTATGCTGCGATACCTAATCCTACTAATAATGCGATGATTACTAAAATTGTAATGATTGTGTTAATTATCATATTGTTATCCTCCTATTTTTCGTTATCAACTTCTCCGCCTTTTTTAGTTGTACCTTCAGCCATATGATTATCTCTTGTCATTGACTCTAATTTCTTATTTGGATATGAACCGTTTTCATAAATTTGCATAGAAATACTCCTTTTTTAATACGTTGATTTTTCCTCCCACCACCGACAAATCAAACCATTCTTCACCTCGACATACAGTCTTGTTATCGATGTTATTTTTGTGACTTGAGAATCAGTATGATTCCATGTTATACCCGATATTACGGAAAATGTACCTGTAACTGTATCTAAACTCCAACCAGTAATCAATCCATCCCTTATGCTAATTCCACCGCCCGAATGGTCTGGAAACAGTTGCTGTGACAAAATACTGTACATTGACCAATTAGTCACAAGCCCATTTTCCACTTTTACTCCACCACGCGGATTATTTGGAAACATTGTACCGCTTGCAGTATTTCGTATCCTAGGTGTGCCGCCATTTTCTATTTCGTCTGGAACCACTTTGATTACTGATTTTATTTCTGTGTTATCATCTGGATTTATATATCCCAAAGCCACATAATCTCCGATATCCGACCACATTGATATGCCTACCGCACCATCATCTGAGTTACGTAATGCACCGACACTTCCGACATAATTGCCGTTATCATTCCATGCATAAACCTTCATTTGATTGTCTTTGATTTCAACAGATTTTACGCCTTTGCTCGTTTCCTGTGAAAACGTACCATTCACATGTAATTTTCCGTTTATCAAGTCCCAATACGATTTGCCGGTTTTGTCTTTCAACATACCTGTAAGAATATAACTTGCATCAATGCCTATCGCATAGATTCTTTCAAGGATTGCAACTCCTGTAGCATCTAATCCGTAAGGATATGTTTTTCCGCCATCTGTAGAAATGCCAAATGCCTGCGCGGTCAGTTTCCACACTATGTCGGATTCTGCAAGAGTTTTCTTGTTGTGCATATAATAGATAAAACTTTCATCCTCTTGCTCCTCTGTGGTAATGTATAGACCGTTGGAATTTGCCAATTGAACTGCCAAATTCTGCATTGCCAATTCGCGCGCAGTCTTCTCAGCCTTGACCATCTGTTGTGCCTTGATAATTGCCTGTGTTCCTTGCGAACCGAAACTACTTGCATTTCTCACGGCGTTCTCTGCGGAGTTCTTAAATGTGGTAAATCCGAAGAATGTAAAGTTAATATCTGTCAGAACCGTTCCGTAGACATTGCCTTTTCTATCTACCACAAAAGCCTTGTCCATGAACTCAGCGATTGGATATGCGATGTGGTCGCCCTCGAAACGTCTCATTCTTCCGTCAATCATGACGGCACCGATTCTTTGCAATGCATCTTCTTCGTTTCCGTCAATCAACGGATTATCGATTTTCAGTATGTAACCTTCTGTTCCTAACAAGACTGTCTTTGACTGCTCTTCGCTATCCGTTGGTTGAATAGTTGTCTGAACACCGGTAATCACAACATCATCCGTATCTACTTTCGGTGAATCCTTGAAGTTGTACAGAATGTGATAATCTTTCTTATCAGTGAATAAACCTCCATCAAGTACATCACCCTCTGTCCAAGGGTCGAATGTTCCACCATCAGCAACATAGCCACCAGTCCAAGGATTGAACGTACCGCCGTCTGCAACTTCATTCAAGAATGAAAAATCATAACTCAGAATCTCTAAATATCCTTGTCGGTTTATTCTGGCATTACCGCATGCAATCATGGCAATATAACCGATAATCTGTCGGTGTGTATAGTCACCTGATGGCTTTTCTTGAATTGCAAAATCATTATTCAAGAATTCTGTAGTACTGAGTGAAATTCCACATGTCGCACATGAATCTTGCAACACTTCCCATGCCTGTGCCGGAAAAGTAATATTCGTAGTGTACGCCACATCAGATTTCCACATATCATCATTCGCAACAATAATAACTGTTTCGCCGTAGGTTGCAGGACTTACAACTGTGAATGTTCCATATTCAATTTTTTCTACCGATTCAAACAATTCAAATTTCAAATACAATCGGATGGTTGCTCCAAAAAAATCATATGTAGAAAATCTTTCATCGTCATTCTGCAGTTCAATCTGAATATTTCTACTGAGGGCAACTCCCAATGGAATGGAGTTTACCCCTGCAGCATCTGTCACCGAGTTGTTATTCAATGTGAACAAAGATTCATCCAGTTCTAAAACAGTGCCGTCTTGAAACGTGATTTCTGCGTTTTCTTTAAAATCGGTTCTTTCATGCATGGTTTTCCAAAATTCTTTACTGACGTTTATCACGTTACTTCACCTCTTTCAAAGGACTCTTGCCCGTCATATTGAATGAAAGTTCACTTAGGTATTCATTATCCTTTGATAAACTCCCAATCTGCAAATTTCCGCTTTTACCCACCCTGAAAACATCGTCTCTCCAACAACCATGATATAGGCTGAAATGATGTAACGTAAAAGTTTTTCCAAGTACTATAATTTGCAATATTTTTGTTGCTTCCGGTTGCGGAATATTGGTAGCCTTGTACCCATATTGTTCAACTGTAAACAATGGCGTGAAATGGTCATCTCCGCTTTGTACTCTTACAGAATCCTCTGAAAATTTAGTCTCGAAGTTATATGACATTTGTTCATCTGGTTGCCATATTTCAATTCCATTCATTGTAATTCTCTCTTGTGCCATATTCCCTCCTATGCTAATTCAAAAGGATTAAATCCTGTATTCAACTGTTGAGCCTTTGCTTCTGAAATAACCTCTTCAAACAATGTTCTGCGGTTAATTTGACCTATGAATGTATAAGTTCCCCCACCGCCTCTTGTGTTCCCTATCACTTCTGCAACGGCTTGCTTAATTGTATCTAAAGGGGCTTCGATATTGGTGCCGTGTTTCTGATCACCAAGCACCGCCATGAACGGAGCATTTGGTGGAATTACTGCACCGGTAGCCAAGTATGGAATAGTTGGAGCGGTAATCGTCTTGATATTGAACCCTAATTCCTTTCCGGCAAATTTACTTGCTCCCGGTACGTGTTCAAGCCAATCTGGAAGTTTAAAACTGATTTTGTTCAATGCCTTTATAACCAGATTCAATCCGGAAATAAAGCCTTTTACGAATCCATTTGTAAGACGTATAATCTCGTTAATTGGAATTTTCGCTATTGCAACAATAGAATCAAAGATTCCTCTGAAAATCTCTTTAACACCTTTCCATGCTCTCTCCCAGTCGCCAGTAAATACTCCGGCAATAAAATCAAGAATTCCAATCAGAATCAGTTTAAGACCATTCCATACACCTTCTGCGCCAATAGAAAGTATCTCTAATTCGCCACCACAAACACCAAATGCATCTACCCAATCGATTTTAAAAACGTTCTGTATGAACTCATCTAATTTCGTGAGTGCTCCTATCGTCTGGTCGCACATCAATGCAACTTCATCTGCAAAGGAAGAAGCAAATAACTCTAATCCATCAAGTGCTCTTTCCGTGTCACCTGTAAATACGCCTGCAACAAATTCTCCCAATCCCTCAAACATGCCTTTAATATTCACGATATGAGGTCTTATTTTTTCTTCAACTTTTCCAAACACTTCTCCGATTCTATTAGCAACAATACGCAATCCGCTCGGTATTTCCACCTCTTCAAACATCTCAGATGGACTAGCAGAACCTTTGGAAGATTTAGAACTATCATTGCTTGAAACCTTGTTTATCTCATCAAGGCTAGTCGAGTAATCAGTCAGTTTCTTTGTAGCATCTGCCGTATCTGACAGACTCGCTGCGTAATCCTCTTGCACGGCTATTGCCTTTGTAAATGTACTTTTTCCACTCAATGCAGCGAAGAACATTCCTACCTTTGTTATCACGGACGATAACAGATTTAAGAAGCTTGTAAGAATTGGTGTTACAACTGACAATATCGGAGCAAACGCCGAAGCAAAACTGTTCTTTAACTGAGTGAGCGAGGATTTCAATGCTGACAAATCCTCGTTGACATCACCCGAATATTGTGCGAGGTTGTTTATACCTTCTTTTAATCCGTTTATAACGGCCATGAGCGCCATAAAAGCAAGTCCCATAAGGAGCGAAGTAGCCATCATCTTCATTAAAGAACGATTTGATGTTTTAGCATTCTTGCCAATACCTAACACTTTCCTACCGACATTGCCTAATACAGTACCTAACTTCTTAAATGCGCCCCTAATAATGCCAACTTTTTTCGCCGACATTGCATTCTGCATATCTGCATATTTAGTTTTTAATGCATCAAGCGAAGAACTTGCCTGTGCGATATCGTATTCCATGCCTTGGAATGCTCTTGATTTTCTGTCTCCGCCTGTCTCAACAAAACGGATCTGTTTCTCAATCAGTTTATCTAACCGTTCCTCAGCTCTTTTTATGGCTTTCTCGGTATCTTTCATCTCTTTTTCAATTGCATTTTCGTCAATCGCCGTATCAATATAAATTGTGCCGTCAGCCATAATATCACCTCTCAATCAAACAGACGTTTAAATCGTTCCTGTTCTGCTAACTCTTCTTCTGTATACTTTTCCTTAAGGTCAACAAGATGCTTGTTTTCTCTATAGAATTCCTCTTCCCATTTCTCCAGTTTTTTATATTTCTGCTTCTTTTGACGGATATCAATTACGGTAGAAAATAGGCTTTCTCCAATTTCCATATACGCACCAAGGAATGTCCACCAATGAATGTACTTCTGTGCGCGAATTTCCATGTTTAAGACCTTATTCACCGCAGGGATGATAATTGGTGCGTCTTGCTCCCAATCCATCGTTTTCGGCTTCTTGTGTTCGTCACGGATACCCATGTCGATGAACTCGGAAACCTTCTGCAGAGCCTCTTGGATATGTTCTTCTGGAATATCATCACACTGAGGGAACATAATCTGCAAAATACATTGACTCTGCACGTATGCCGTTAATTCCTCTGATTCGTCTTGCAGTTCAGGGTCATTAAGGGCAGTGAATAAATCTAACACCGCCCTGTAGTCTGTTCTTATTTCGTAATCCACACCGCCTACGTTGAGACTTGTCGGAAAGGACCATGCATTACCCATGATACTTCTTCGTGTACTTCTGAATGCGCTTATTCATCTTCTTCACACGTGCCCCTGTTTCCTGAGTAATGATATTTCCAATTACTTCCATGATGTACTCAACAAAATACTGTCCTGTTGGCATTGGAGAGAATGGACCCATAATTGAGAAAAGGGTTTCTGCAATATCTGCATTAGTGAGATAGTTGATTTTCTCATAAATAATCTCATCTACTTTTCGAATAGATTCAATCAAATCTTCTGCCTCGTTTGATGGTTTTTCAGAAATATCCATTTTCTCCAACTCTTCTACAACTTTTTTGTATCGTTGCGTGATGTTTGTATCAGATGGGTTGAAAGAAATCTGACCAAGTAACTCGTCTTTTTCGTTTACAAGGTCATAAGTCTTAAACCCAGCATTGATAGTAATTTTATTTGACATTATGTCTTACCTCCTAATATGTTCGTTTTTTATTCCTACGCTTCGTCCGGTGTAAATGTCTTTGTACCTGGTACATAAAGACCTTTCACTCTTGCGCCTTCCGGATGAATACTGAATGGAATCTGATAACCAGATGTATCTCCGCCGTAAGATGTAGGAATCACAAGACAATCTTGTTTGTATGCTACGAAACCTTCATTCTCATCGCCTTCCCACATGTGAACTTCAAGCTGAGAAGTCTTGCAGGCATCTCCTGTTAATCTTCCGTCAACAATCTCTTGAAGTTTTGCAAAGATTGCATCATCTGTGTTTGCGTAATACGGATCCACTTCGGCACTTTCTTCATATCCTTTGTGAGAAACCGTTGTCTCACCGAGAATGTTCTTCTTTGTTTCAACATCCGGATTCAGATCTACTTTGAACTCCTCTAAGTCCTTACCGATTCTGAACCAATTCGGCTGTTCCTTCCCAAAGTTCGCATCAATCAGATGCGCCAAAAATTTTCTTTCGATTTTTCCCATAAAAAATAGTCCTTTCTACCCAGAGCAGTAAGGACTACTTGCAATATCCCTCTGCCCATAACTGTTAGGGATTTTAGGTTAGTGACTTGCTTCCGTATTGCAAGCCAGTTTATAAGTTACTTATCAAATTCGTACTGATATCGAGCGGAAATAGATATTGCCCAATCCTCAGTCTTATTTTCTGTTGCATTGTCAAGATAACTTGGTGTTTGTCTTGAGATTCCAAGGAACTTTCTTTCACCCGTAAGTGTCGGATATTCCGTCAATTGATACTTTTTATCTCTGACGGTTATTTCGCTCTTCTCAAGCCACTTTCCGATGTTATCAAGCCATTCTTTTACTTTTGCTCTGTTCTGTTCTGACAGACCAGATTCTCTGTAGATGATGTAAAACGGATACAAGCATACTTTCGTGACATGTCCGATGACATTCTCTTTCTCGGACTCAACCACCGCACCGGATATTGGAAACATTGCTTTTCCGCTTTCGCTTCCAAGCGTGGAGAATTTGATTACATCTCCATCCAAAGCAGGATATTGGTTGATAAGATTTAAAAGCGCATCAGTGACAACGTCATATCCATCCACATCATATGTAATTTGTTTCTCTGCCATTATCCACCTCCGGCTATTCTCTTAGTTTCTTCAACCCACTGCTTGCCATGTCTTTCCTTGGCCGTATCAAACCAATGCGGAGTGGCTTGCGGATTGCTATAGGTGAGTGGTCTGTTGGTAACTACCTTCTTAGCACCCGGTCTTGCCCAAGGAGAACCAGTTACAGGGTCAATCATAACCTTGCCTTCGTATAGAAATCTACCAGAAGGCGGCACACCTGCAACTACAACACCACTTCCGGCAAGTGCTGCACTTCTTGCTCTAACAAGATTAACAAAAGCATTTGTGCGACTTGGCATATACGGAACCATGTCCGTCATTACTTGACTGTCGAGATAGAACTGAGCTTCTTGAAATTGTTTTTCAAATCGACTCATATCTACCTCAATCTTTACACGTGTTCCAGTGATGTTGATATCCTTAAACTTGAATTCCCTCTTAGCCACTATTTACCCACCACCTCAAAATGTGGAATTACACTATACTTTGATACCGATGTAATAGCGAATACATTGTCATAGTTTTTATTCATGTGAGAGTAAAAACCACTTGTGTAATCTCCATCCAAGATAGGTTCGTCACTTTCCCATTCGCCTTCATAGAAGAAATCAAATTCTTCTTTGTCGGATGCAAAGGTTAATGACTCTGCCAAGACATCTTCCGTCTGTCTGCTCCATTCTTTTGGTAACAGATATTTCTTGTCGCCTACCATTACGGCGTTATCACCGCTATGGTATTTGACATTCAGAACCGCATTATCCTGCGAATTACTGCCATACTTGGCAACAATGGACGCTTTATCGACATTCAGATTGACACCGCGCAATACTGTCGGATACCATATAATCTTTCTATCTTTGGTTGTGTATCTATTAAATAGAGTGACTGTATCTTTATACATACAATCACCCCTTTACTACATATGGATAAGTACCCATATAGAGAAGATTTACACCGTTGGAATCTGTTACACCTGAAAGATATTCTCTTATCGTATCTACGAATAACTGCTCTCTCACTTTTCTGTCTGAAACCGCTTCGTCTACAGGGGATGTATTATTGGTTTTGGCAGAATAGCTGATTGATTCGTTTCCGGCAGATACGGAAGTTACTACCTTCCCTTGTACAGTTCCGTCCTCTTTTTGAATGAATCCGGTTGCGCTGCGTAGATTATGCTCTGCTTGTTTGATATTGTACATCAAATCAATCAAAGCACATATGCATCGTTTTACCGATTCAGCGCCATTATCATCCGTTGGAAATGCAACTTGCAATTTCTTCACACCGTCAGCACCGGTTGTGTAATGTTCAATTTTCTTAGAGGCATCCCAAGAGAATCGATTGAATTCAGATTCTGACACAGCATCGGAGTCGTAAATTGCTTTATAGTATTTATAATCTACATACATCTTACTATCCCTCCTGCTGTGCTAGAAATTCTGAAATTATATCCGCTTTCTTTGTCTGAGTTATGCTATAGCCTAATTCATCAGCCAAGGACTTAATCTCTGCGATTGTCATAGAGTTTAAATCCTCGGCCGTGTATCGCGGTGATAGACTATAGCCTACTATTCCCCCTCCACTACAGATGCCAAATTAGCATCAAGCGTCTTAACGCCACAAAGCATATCGATAGAGATAGTGTCTTTCTTTTTGTTCATGTCGTATCCAAATACAACTCTCAAACCGAAACCATCATAATTTACGATTTCCGCTTTGGCAGCACCTTCTGGAAGTGCTAACGGTCTAGTTACCAATGCAAAAGCATTTTTGTGGAACGCCATAGCGTTAATTGGCAACGCATCTGCGTTCTGATCTACATAGAAGTCCATACCGAACTTTCTTCCGAGAGAAGCTTCGCGAAGCGCAGTTCCCTCGTCTCCTACCTTTTCAGCAGATACAAACAAATCTGTCTTGAGTAAATCTGCTTCGGTATCTGAGCCATAAACAAAACGTCTGTCAGCAAGAGGTGCTGCAGCTGCAGTCAATTTTGTTCTTGCATTTACAACATCGTTTCTGATATCTCCAGAAGCCGGTACTCGATTTCCCTCAATATCAGACTGCAATCCTAACAGATAACTGTCGATTTTGTCTTGGAATGCCTGCATAGCAGGAACAAGAAATTGTTTCGAAAAATCTTCGATATCCATAGTTAATTCTTTTGAAGTAACTGCAAAAGATACATCTAAGTGTTTATCCATAACGACTGTTACGCCATTCTCTTTTGCATCTTGCACTTCAATTTCTCCGTTAAATTCTTTAGCAGAGAATTTCGCTGGTTTACGAATTGTGATTGTGTCGCCTACACCTGCGACAAATTCATCAGAGTAATCTCTGTGAACTAAGTTTCCCATAACGGCATTGTTTCTTAATACCATTAACGCTTCACGTGCGATAATGTCTGGTGTCAAAATTGTGTTTGGCATAATTCTTTATTTCCTTTCCTTATTTTCCTTTTCTAGCTGCAATATAGTCAGCCATTGAAAGACTACCTAGGTCCTCGTTTCCTCCAGAACCTTGACCGTCTCTTTTTTGATTCTGTGTAAACTTTGCTTTGTTAGGGTCTGCTGGATTAACAAAAATACCTTCTTTTTGCTTTCCATCTTCCTCTGTAATCAAAGTTGTGAAAATCTCGTCAATAGACTTTCCTTTGGCAGAATCTTTTTCAAGTTCTTGCATAAGTGCATCACGATAGAAATTCTCTGTAATTCCATTAAGGAAGTTGTATTTTTTCTCCCCTTTGTCATCCACAGAAGCAAAGAAAGAAGTTACTTTCTTGTCCATTTCCACTTTCGCAGCATCTTTTGCACGAGCATTCTTTTCATCATCGAGCTCTTTTGTAAGAGTCGAGATTTGAGTTTTTAAGTTTTCCACATCAACATCCTTGAATCCGTCCAACTTTTCTTGAACTTCATCAAGAGATTTTTTGTATCCGTCCCTTTCCTGCTCTACCTTTTCAACCTTCTTTTGAACTTCCGCTTTGGTTGTGTAGTTCTCAGAAACTTTCTTGTTGAATTCTGCAACCTTATCTGCAGGAATCTCCAAACCAAACTCTTTACAAATGTCAATAATATTTTTCATTTTATAATCCTCCTAACGTTCACTTATTAACCGCTCGTCAGCGGTATGGATTTAGTCTGATAAACCTCAGACGGGGTAATGCACACATCGGAAATTGCATCCGCTTTTCAACCTCCAATCAACAGGAGTGCTTTGTTGATTGTTTCTATTAAGGACGTGTGCTGTCTCATTGAAGGAGGTAAGCCATAAAATCAAACGCCATATGGATTACAAATTAACATTAACACAACTTGCACATATTTTTTTGGTCTCATTTAAGCAAAAAAGAATGACATTTCTGCCACTCTTTTCTATCTTGCATTATTATATCTTTGCGCTGCACCTCTCGCGCTAGATGCTTGTTCTCTGTTCCACTTTGCAACTTCCAATCTATCCGCCAATCGTTTGAGGTTATTCTGATCACAAAACTCATTGTATGCCATATTCTGTTTGCGTAGAAGTGCCGACTTGCGTTGGTAGATTAAATCATTCTCAAATTTCAACCTATCACTCTGTGCATTATCAACCGCTTCCTTCCAGTTCATAACCTCACGTTTGGTTTTACGGATTCTGCGTTCTAATTCTCTTTGACGTTGTTCTAATTCATAACGCTCTTGATTCTCTTCGCTATCAAAATCTGCAAATGGATTATTGACTCCGTCGCCTGGACCATGCGAATGCCGACAGTTCGCTCCGTGTATGCCTTGTATGTGTCCCATGCCACAAACAGACCATTCCGGGAATCGTTTGTCTTTACCGGTTCTTGAATAGAATTTACCTTGCCACCAGAAGTGATTTGTGAAATCCTCAAATTCCGTCACACGCGCTCCTAAATGTGCCGATGTAAGAATAATCTCCCAATCCATCTCTTCCATTCGTGCGTCGGTAATCTGTCCACTCATTTGAGATATTCCAGTTCTAACGGCTCTGAGTGTTGCCGTTTCGATACTGTCCTCATGTCCTGTTGGATAGTGGACTTTTATCCCGTCAGAGATAACCTCTTTTAGAATCTCATGTACCGCTTGTGTATGTGTCATAGCACCCGAAGTAACGAGATTGTATGCTTTGTCCATTGCCTTGATAAATGTCCTTTGCGCTTCGTTCGCAGTTGTCCTTGTGAAATTCTTCCATTCGCCCAAGGTTGCATCGTAGTTTCGTTGCATGATCCGCACGAGATGAGGTGATTGTGTTAATGGTTCTGGTGAGAGTCCTGCATTGCGATAAATCTCATCATCATAGTCCAATGCAGTTACTCCAGCTTCTTCCATTGCCTCTTTAATCTCTTGCTCTTGCTGTTTGGTTCGACTTGCAATCTCTCGTTGGATATCTTCAAGAAGTAATCCTGAATCTTGCAATACTTCAATCTGCCATTTGTCTGTAGCGGTCATAAGATAGTCATCGCCTCTGTCAAAACGTGTTAGCATGCGTTTGACTATTTGATTAACAATGTCCACATGTAGTTGCTCTGCTATGTTCTCAGCACCCTCGCTGATGTGTAATAGATAATCTGGTTTTAACATAACATCACCTACGAATTAACGATTGCTTTCTCTAACTCAGCAATACGGCTCTCATGTTCTTCGTGCATTGCTTTCGATACATAGTTCTGTTTGATATGTTCCTTGGTATCTGCCACATACTCCACTTCCATATATGCTCCTGCGTCATTTACTATGGTTGTGTTTGGGTAGTTCATATGTACTGCGTTGTATTGTGCTAGTTCTTCCTCAGATGTGTCGGTGACGATTGGGTCTCTAAGAATCTTATAAAACTTCACATCATTATCAATACAGTATTGTCTAAATTCGTCTACTGTTTTACAAATACCAAGTGACTTACTGATATTGACAACAAGGTAGTTTTGACTACACATAAATCCATTTTCAATACCTTTCAAGTAGAACTTAGTAAAAGAATAAGGAAAGAAATGAGTACAAAGCCCTCCTTTTATAATTCCATCTAGTAATAGACCTTTGAAAGGGTTTTTAATTTCGTAAGAATAACTTTTTTCACTGTCATACCAATTACTATCTTGAGCAACATGTATATTACGAAAGTCTTCAATACCGTACTCTACAACCCTCTGCACATCTTTCCCATTCTCATTTCTCGTATCACCAATGTAATACCGTTGCTCCACCACATCCCAATACACTCCACTCATGTGAATTGGACTGTTTTTGATTGCGTCTGGAATTGTTTGTCCTAGTGGAATACCGTGTAAGCCGTTTGGTGTTTGGAGGGTGAGGGGTTGTTCTGAATATGGTTCGTATGGGAGTGCTTCTCCGTAATTTACCATAACAGATGTTTCGTAAGTTTGACCAACAACAGCATCCCCTTTACCAAATCGTAACGATATATACTTTGTTTTTTTTGGCATTTTTGTTCTTCCTAACGAAAGAACGCTTTCAGAAAAGTATTGAAAACCGAGTGATATTTTATCCTTATCAAAAAAACTAATAAAGTTTTTATTAAATTGCTCGTTTGTGATGGTTATACCAATCTCGGACACCTCATCTGGAATACTCATTAACCATCCAAATCTATTGGATTGATAAGCACTACCTTTGTCTGCTTGATTATTTACATACACATCCGTTTTTGATGCTGTTGTGCTATATATACCATTGTTCTCAGTAGTGGAGCCTCCGATTGTGATTACTGTTTTTTGAAATGAAGAATTATAAATATTCCCACTCAACACCTTCTCCACAACACTTCCACCCTCACCAATCGGAGTTACCTCTTGCTTGTACTCTAGTGATGGACTTGGTGCGTTTCCGACGAATGGCTCCCACTCTGCATTTTCTTTGTCTGATAACATAATTTTTAGTTTTGTATCATACGTTGCTGTAGTTAATACAATTCTAAAATACGCAGCGTCAGAAGATATCGTAGCAGATTTTCCGTTTTGAATACCACCAATATTATTTAAGTCCGCATCTCTTAAATAAAATGTCATATTACTTATATCGCCTTCTGATATATACAGATATACAGTAGTTCCTGATGGAATTTCGCATGGTATATCTATCGCTAGATACGAAGTCTCAGTTGTACCTTCTAGCGTAATATATTCACCATCTCTTCCAACAGTAATGTTATGAGTTACATATTCATCACCTATATTAGATACATCCAACAACTGATTCCCCTCATACGTCTTTTGCGTACTCTTACCAAAGGTTTTTATGTTTGGTTTTACTTTGGCACTGTCTGTTGTGAGGATGGTTGTGCCGGAGGTTTTGCAGAGGATGGAGTTGGCTTTGTAGGTTTCGAGTTCTGCAAGACGTTCTTCGTAGTTTGGAATATCATTTAAAACTTCCTCTGCTTTTTTTGTGATATTCCCTGTCTGTTCTATAGCCTCTTTCTCAATTTCATCCGTAGCCTTTTGGATATTTTCTTCCATACTGCTATTGAACTCATCAACAATGCCTTGAACATCCTCTTTGCTTGCCAGTTCCTTTGCATCGCCCGGAGCAAATACCGCGTAAACCTCTCTTGTCCCATCAGTAGTGACCGCAATTTCGCCCGGCAACATCTTGGTTGCATCAAAATCCTTTTTCGCGCCTCGTCTATTTTGTATTGCCATAATTTCCACCTCTCTCTATAAAAAATCGTTCTTTGTTAATCTCTCGTGATATAACTCTCTCAGATACTTTGCATTTTCCTCTATTACGCCATTAGAAATATTCTTCTTTTTTGTGTATTCTTCGTAATCTTTCAACTCAGAGATAGCATGATTCCATTCTTCCTTGGTGTGTTTTTCTCCTTGTCTGCAACTTCTAGCAAAACTGAGAATATGCCATCTTTTATCTTGTGCTTTTGTCTCTTCAAAATCGCGTTTCAGTTCCATTAACTGACTGATGATTTCGCCGAGAAATAAGTCTCTAATCCATGCAAATATCTTCTTCCAAGGATTCACTTTGATGGGTGACACTTCAATCAATGTTATTGCTCCGACAAAAATCACACTCGGATTCGTCACTATTTCTTTTATATATTCCAATACTTCTGCTAACACTTTCATTCCTCGCTTTACAACTATTTCTGGAATCTATTATAGAGTAGTTGACAGTTTTTGTTGTGGTCTCATTTGGACATAAGAAAAGAGATGGGATTAACCATCTCTTCTTAAATGACACAATAAATCTAAAAAGGTATTATGCTATCAATTTGAACTGCTCGTTTCTCTTCTTCATCCATATTCCTCGTGACATACGGATACATGTCGATAATAAGATTTTTGTATGATTCAAACGCCTCTTGATTTTCAAACCCTTTACCACTATACATATTATTCATCACACTTAAAATATGTTTGAGGTATAAATAAGGATTCGTAAAGTCACTCAAATCTTTCCAACCACTTATCTCTCCGTTTTTGGCATCTTTTGAAATAATATGGTCGCATTGCCTTTTGCAGCATGGGCGTACTGAAACAATTTTGTCTGTCTCTATGTTTTGAATGATATTCACCATCGACATTCCCATGTCTTCCATTAAATCTTTTCCACACACGGAACATTTAATAGGTCTTGCTTCTCCATATACATTCGACTTTTTCATTTTTCCTCCGTTCTACCTTACGAAGACCTCAACACCATAATAAACCCATTTCAAAGAATATTCAACTAAAAACGCCCCAACTCGTGAGGCGTTCTCGTAGTTCTTATTCAGTTTCTTCAACCAGCTTCCATCCTTGTGGATAATCATCTGGATTCCATACGCAATTGTCTTTCTGACATTCATACTTCTTGCCGTTGTATGTAACCTTGTCACCCGCCTTGTATGAGTCATGCGCTCCAGTTGGTTGCGCATACTCTGGGTATTCCTCTGTAGGTTCTTTAGGTACAACTCCACCATTCTTTAACACAGTAATCTCTTGTGCTAACTCTTTCACGTTTGCAAAGAGTGCATCAATCTGATTCTGCAATGGTGCGTAACTGTTCTCTGGTTTTGCATTGGTCTGTGCCAACTCTCTCAGTTCTGCTCTCTGCTCGTCTGTCAGAGTTCCCTCATACCACAGTGTATCAATTTTTCTCAACACATCTGTGAGTTCGTACTGTTTTGATTGAATTACATTTTTAATAATTTCATACATGTTTCATTTCCTCCATATCATTTCTAACAAACTATTATGTCATTACTCTTCCTGAAATAGTTTTAGTCCATCCTTTTTTATTTCTTCCTCTATTAGCTTAGCCTCTTCCTCGGTATATCCCTCAAATTTCACAAGATAGCGCCAAAATCTCACTTTTCCTTGCAATACATACGACCACCATCTCTGTCGGTCTTCATCACGATTGTAGGTGATGTCTCCGAAGTCATATACAACTTCATATATTCCGACAGGTGCTAAATCATACAAATCAGCAAAAACATTCATTGCATAAATCAAATCATCCATGCAGCACTCTAACTTGTCACGTACATCCTTAATGAATTCAATCGTTCTTCTATCGTCCGATTCGACTTGCGTGGCCGTAACCATACCTGTCTTCTCATTAAACACGAAGTATCCGGCTGAGAATCCAATCTTAAATCCAATTTGACTGACAAGGGCGTTGATTCCTTTCAATCGTTCCTCGGTTCTGAGCTCTGGATTAATCTCATGATAAAGCGAACCATCACCACTACCAAATACATTTTTGACGTACTTTGGAAGTTTCATTTCTTCGCGTTTTTGTTCAAACCCTGCAGCCGTGTTATTCACCTTGCCACCACTTGGCATGAGCGCATCAGAATCCAACAATACCGTTCTTCTACTGTCTGCAATCTCCGTAGCATTTCTGCTATACGCAATATCAAGGTCTTTCAGTTCCTCTATTACCTCAGAGACCAAAGGAAGAGATAATGCCGAGTTAATATCAACATTGTTTGCGTGTGGCATTTTCAGTACGCCGAACAGATAACCACGGATTCCACCATTGTCGGTACTGATAGTTACATCTTCCATCAGTTCTGCCCAAGGTGTTTTCTCAATACCAATAGCCTTGTCGGTGTCGTATGCTTTACTTCCTTCATAGCATCGGTTTGTAATCGCATACAAACCATCTTCTATAAATCTGTGATATTCGAGACGAGTAAACCAACTATTTTTCTTTGCATCGTTCTGCTCCGTATAAGCAAATACAATACCAGTTATCTCTCCGTCGCTCTGTTCTGTTACGATGCAGTTATCACCCGGTACAAACAAATCAATTCCGTTTCCATTTGGTTTGAGAACGATTGTACCGAATCCCCCGGCATATTCTACCCAATTACGGATATTGAAATATTCCTTGTCAATATTCTCTTGTAACCACTTTGCTCTCGCGGATCCATCCACCTTAATTGAGATTGCAAGTGTTGTAAGTCTTGCTGTCTCCGAACAAATTGTCTTTGCGAAGTTGATTGTCTTGATATCATCTTCCTTGTCTAACCAATATGGTTTTCCTTTGTAGATATTTGCACATTCCGTCAGTACCTTATCCATTACTCCGGATGTGACAGATTCTACACTAAATACTTCTTTTGCCTTGTTTCCAAAAAGCATATTCATCCATCCTTTTATTGTTGATATAATTCCCATTAAATAACACCATCTTTTCTCAGTTGGTCGACTGCCTTGTTTACATGTGGAATGATTGCAGCAATCCAGTCAACCAAGTTTTCATTGTCTCCATAAGATACTCCACATTCTTCCGCTAATGCATGAATCAATTCATGTCTCACTACATGTTCTTCTCTGAATTTCTTTGCCTCTTCACTTTTACCCGGAAGAAACTCTCTTTGTCGCACACAGATTTTCTTGTCGTACAATTCGCAGTATCCGTCATTCTCTGCTAAATCCGGATTATTCAAATCGTCTCTAAAAACTTCGTAATCTTGTCCTTTTATATTTACCTGTGTCATGCGCTATTACCCCTTCTCATTGATATTGGACTTGTGGCATATCTAGTTGCATCTATCCAATGGTTTCCTCTATCTGGATAACCATCAATAACATCTCCGTTCCTATCTACGTCATGTTCGTATTCCGTGAATTCCTTATGCGCTCTCGGAGTTCTTACTGGGTCGATAACAATTTTTCTGCATTGCAACCATTCCATTGTTCGTTTTAAACTTCCTGGTCCTGCGATTGCTCCACGTGCAGCAAGTCCCATATCTTTGTAATCGTTTATATGTTCCTGTTCATCTACACCGCATCTTACTTCATAATCGTTGTAACCGGCATCTATAATCTTCTGCGCCATATCCTTAGTTCTGATGCAAGTACCACCCATTTCATCTATCAGCATGATTGTTTCAGTAGCATGATTATATGAGAGTCTGATAAATGCTTTAGGGTCTGGCTCCCATCCCCAGTCTTGTCCTTGGTAGATGCGTTCTTGTCTTTCGATTTCCTCATCTGTTATCGTTCTAATTTCTAAGAATTTGAATATCTCCGTACCCAGTCCTATTGGTTCTCCTAGATATTCGTGTGCATACGCATCTGGATTAACACTTTTTAAATGCTCAGCTTCTTCGATAAACGCTTGTCCTAACCATTCTTCCGGTACATCCAAGTATGTAGACTTATGTACAAGCATTGATTCTTTTGGAGTCGCTGCATATTTGTTTGCCCAGTTATTCAAACTGATTGGAGGGTTAAACATTTTAATTACCCAGAAATCCTCTCCACCACGCACTACAGATTGCTCAATCTTTCTGACCGGTTCTTCTCCTCCAAATTGGTCTAACTCTTCGAATATCAGAATCCCAATATATCCAAAAGGTACTTTGATGGACTTTATTTTCCCCGGATCATCTGCACCACGAAAATATATTTTTTGTCCTGTCGGTTTATATGTGATTTCTAATGGTGAATATTTAAAGTCCCAATTTTCACGTACAAACATAGGATTCTCAGCTTGCTTATCTGCAGACCATTGGAATTGTGCAAATATAGAATCTCTCAGTGTATTCGCAACCTGTCGTAACGCTACCGCATGAACATTTGGATGATTCATCATTAACTCGAAAGGAATAGTTGTTCCGCACGATGACTTGGTAGAGCCACGACCACCTTCAAACACATATTCTCTGTGTTTCTTTTGGCGCATATCTCTAATAACCGGATGAAACGTATCAGCAATAATGTCTAGGTCAGTGTGATAGTCACTTTGTTTTTTTGCCTCTTCTGCTAAACGCTTCTTCTCTTCTTGCTCAGCCTTAATCGTGAGAGCCTTCTCCAAATCGTTCATTGCTTTGATTTGATCTGAGAAGTCCGGTGTGAATCCAAGTGAATCTGTTTCCTCTCCACGTGCTATTTTAGAACGTCTTGCTTGAATCTCTGCAAGAGACATGATGTCATAGCCTTTCTCCTTTTCGATAGCGGATTGTTTACTGGCTATATACTCTGAAACTCCCTTGTTTTCCCTTATTAGTTTTGCACTAGAACGAGCATACCCTTCCTTGTATCCCGCCTTAATAGCTGCTTGATAATCATTTCCTCCGTTCCTAATCCATTCATCTGCAAAATCTTTCTGTTTTTGTGAGAGCTTACTCATGCACTCACCGCCTTATAGATATCCAATAGACAGAATATTACATCTGGCATTGAACACGTTTTTAAGATTTCAAGGTCACCATATCTGTATTCTTCATATCGCTGCGAATAGTAGATATTGGGCGTACATACTCGATAAGATGTAATCATGCGTTTTTGCTCAGCAGAATAAAACTGGTTCGTATGTATCTTTATAACTAATCCAGTCTTTATAATTGCCGTCTGCAATTTCTTCATCTTTCCTCTCAAATTCATAAATAAAAAACACCTCACGCATGATAACTAATCTATAGTTACTTTAGCACACGTGAAGTGTTTCTTTTTGGTCTCATTTTCGATTGTCCAATCCTAGTTTAATAATCGCCTGGTATATCTCATGTATTGCCTTGCGCCTGTATCCGTAGAAATCCTTTTCTCCAATCGGTATGTAGTTTCGCATAGTCTGTTTTGCATAAGATTGTTTAAGTACGATGGAATTGTATAATTCCTTTGCAATGCTTTTGTTCGTGGAATCAATTGCAATTTTAATTACCATCAGATCGCATCCACTTGCATTGCTGCAGAACCTCTCGACAATCTTTCTCTCCCTCTTAGACATTCCATAATCTTTCCATGTAGTGTCTCTTATCCTCAAATTATCACACCCTTCCTCTCCAAATACTCCAACACACTCGTTACCGGTAGTCATTCTTGCTGCAGAATCGTATAATCCTTAGCCATTGCATATCCGTATTCTCGATTTGCACCGCATGACTTCTCCCAACCTTTCAGCATATAGATTGTGTCGCACATGTCCAACAGGAGCATGTCCACTTTCATGTATTCCTCATAGGTTCCTTTTGGCAGAAGTAACTCCACCTTTGTTGGATTGATTACCTCGTGACCTTTTTCCTGTAACTTTCTTTCAGCTTCTGAAAAATTAAATCCAAAGTTCTCTACTCCGGTTATTGGTCCGCTTATGTATATTCTAGCCATCTTCGCCACCTTCTTTCTTGTATGGAGTAGGAAGTGGTTTTCTATAATCCCAAACTCCATATTGATTTACTACTTTCGGTGGTTTTCTTCTGTTGTTTGCTTGCGTTTCCATATCTGTCCACCGACAGTTGGATGGTTCATAATTGCCATCATTATTAATTCTGTCTATGCTCAAATCTGGTCTGTATCCGTTTTCTAACGACCATCTCAAAAACCGAAAGAATCCATTTGAACCTTCATTCCATTCTTCGCACAACTTTATCCCTCTACCACCATACAAAGGATAACTCGCACATTTTGGATTGTTGCACCTCTGTCGCATTCCTTTCCAAATACCAAATATCCTTGTGTGTGACAATCCTTTGTATTCGGAATTGATGTCCTTATCTTTATTCTTTAAACATCCACAAGACTTGCAATGACCATTAACAAGACTTCTTCCATGTGTAACCACTTCGTTTCCACACGAACATTTGCATCTCCACAAGATTTTTCCGTACTTATCTTTTCCTGCTCTTTCTATCACTGTTAATTGGTTGAAAGTCATTCCCGTTAAATCTCTAGCCCTGCTCATTTTCTTTTACCCCACGATTCCACTTGTTCTTTTAAACTCACAACATTAATATCCCTTTCGTATTCTGCACACTCCACAGATACGTTCAAGTGATGTTGTCGTATCATTCTTGTTGTCGCTTCTTCTAAAGCGACCTCTTCCTTTATGTCACAAGTGCTTCTCTTTAAGCATGTCTCGCACCAAGATGATTCTGCTTCTTTTGATTCCGTCTTGAAAAATCCATCAATCATCTTCTTCACTCCAATCTAACTTCTGTTGACATTCACAATACATCCAGTGTCTCCCATTGTTAATCCATCTTCCACAAGTAGGACACTTACCACCTTTTAATGCTCCGTCTAAACTTAGTTGTTCTATCGGCCTCTTCGCCACCTGCTTTTCCCTTGCTTCTTTCAGTTCTTCCACAGTTCCCAATGCTCTGTACTGTTCGACTTCTTCCATAGATTGAATAGAAATGTCTATTGCTTCAATACCAAACTTTTTCTTTTCATACTCTTTTCTTATAGATTTTATAATGCTAATCGCTTCTTGTACTGTCATTCAATCCCACCTACCCTTCAAGTTCTGCAATGTCCATGAAATTACTTGCTAGAAAACTATCGAAAGTATCATAAACTTTGTCTAGTATTTCATCGCAAATTCCATCGTTCTCCATTTGTTCGGAAAAGTCCTTATCTTCGCATCTACTTCTTCCATGTACAATATTTGAACATGAACAATGTAAGCAACTACTCGGCATATCCATAATCAACATTGCTTTAGCCATTCACTCCACCTGCCTTTAATCTTCTTGAGATTTCATTCTTAATTGCTTGCAAGAAGTTATCTAAATCGTTTTGTATTGTACTATCCGAATCTAAATGACACATGATTTCAAGCACATTCAAGTCTTGCAAAACTTCTTCTATCTGCTCCACAACCTTATCCACGTTGTAGGCAACATCAACATCATCTAATAGCCTTTTGATTGTGTTTATATGGATGTGGTCTTTCCTACTTTGATTGACTTCATCTGAAAACCTTTGCATTGCATCTTCACGTCTGATTAAATCATCCATTGTTATTCCCCCTTCAACAGTTCTGGATTGTCAAATGCGTTTCCGAGCACTTCATATATTGTTTTATAACTTCCTTGCAAATCGTAGATTGTAACAAATCTATCTTTTAGTAATAACCCAAAACTTACATACGCACATGAATAAACAATTTGTCCACAAACGTCTCCCTCGCATTCTGTATAGGAATATGCATCAATCTGTACAACATCATTCTCCCAAATCTTATTTCCGTTCGCATCGGTCAAGCCTGTGTATTGGCAAAGTGTGTTTCGGTCTACTTCATAACACATTCCTTCGTGAGTAATAATCCAATGTTTATATGTAATATTTTCAAGTTCCGATTTCTCAGAATCTTTTATCGGATAATGACCGTAAAATTCTTCCACCCATTTGCCATCTCTTATACTCTTTGCCTTGAATAATATCTCTCTAGCCATCGTTATTCCTCCGTCAAAACGCTCATAACATAACCACTTTCGATAAAACGAATTGTCTTTTCGTGGTCGCAAGCATTTCCAAGATATGTGTAAATTTGTTCTATATCCATAGTGTCAAATTCTGTTCCTAAAAATTCATTGATTCCATCAAGCATGAACTTGTGAAATTCATCATTTTTCTTCACTGTGCGAAAAGGTTCTGTCTTAAAAGCACTTCTTGAAAACCACTCAATTACTTTGCACTTTACATCCATTTCGTTTTCACAGTTTCTTAAAATAAAATACTGGTTTGCTTCTTTATGTGCTATAAACTCTCCTTCCTGATTGATAAAACTTCTAGGAAAGCAGTTCATCAGCCTTTTTATTAACTCCCAATCCATACCTATTCTCCCTTCATCTTCTCCAGTGCTGCTTGTGCTTCTTGCTCGGTGAGGAATACGGTTTTGCCGATCTCGAAATCTGCAAAGCCTACTACGTTGTGATAGATACCTTTCGTACATTTCCAATAAAACTGAATCGAGTGCTCATAAATCCTTATGCTTTCAACCACGTATTCCGAGATGAAATCTCTTGTGATAGAATAAACCGTATCTCCCACATTGCACGGCAACTGCAACAGTAAACCTTGGTCTTCTAATCGTCGTTGCTCGCTTGCATACTCGACAACATTTATAATTGCCTGTTCGTCTGATTCCTTAATTGACGGATACAGACTTGGAATCATTTGTACCATTTCAATATCGTATTTTAAATCTTCTCTTGTCATATCTACACCTCATACAAATCTTTCATCTGTCTTCTACAGAATCTGCAAGGTGCAAGCTGCTTTGTGCATTTCTCATACATGCACCCCTTACATCCGGTTTCCTCTGCATCTTCTACCTTCGCAAGTTTTTCCATTGCCTCTCCATATTGCGTTCTGTCGGATTTAACTTCGCACAAGCACTCGTCCATTCAAGACTAAAATGCTCATACTCATTCAAACTTTTAAAGAAAGCTGATATTTGTTTTGTCTCTAACATTTTTCACTCCTACTCCTCAAACACCACAACATACTCCTTTTTAGGCTTTGGTTTATTCTCTTCACCCGGAACAGTGCGGTAGTCTATTTTTACTGTATATCCTGCTTTAACAAGAAGAGTTGCAAGTTGTAATCTATCCTCTTTGTTCATCTTGGCAGAACCTTTTCTGGTATTTCTAATTTCCGGCATTTAATACACCTCCAATATAATTCTGATGAATTTCGTTAACGCGTGCAGACCACCAAAGCATCAGGCCGCATACATCGGTTCCATTTCCGTAACGTTTGCAAATTTCGGCTGCGTCATCGGTAAATTGTTCAATGTTATGTGTAGCAACATACTTATTGAAAGCAACTGCACCTTCGTTATATAATTGTTTTACTGTTTTTTCGTCCATAATTCCTCCAAAAGTAACAACTTTTCATACTTGGTAACAATATTTTTACCTCGGTAACAACCGTTTTGTTACCAAAGAATCCTTTAAAATCAAGGGTTTCACGGCTCGGTAACAAAGTAACAAAAATTTTTACGCTCTATATAGGAGTGTTTTTGTGTCCAATACACACACCCAAACCCCTCTATATATATTAAAAATGCGTTGTTACCTTGTTACTTTTGTTACCTTTCGCGTTTATTCGAAGGGCAACTCCCCTTGAAAACTCATCCAATCGTTAGATTCTTCGCTTTCATCCGGCGCTAATTTTACAAAAACACACCTGCTGTTCTTACCGTCAATCTTCTTTTGTTTTGTCGGATTTCCCTTGGAATCAGTCTGAATAATTCCCTTCTTAACGCCCCATGATAAGAATGCTTTTTTAGAGAATCTCCCGCTATCACACAGATCATCCAACGCTTGATTGTAGAAAATAGCGTATCCGCTCTCTATTGCACCCCACTTCTCACAATTGGTTGTTGTGTCAAATCTTTGTCCATTCATGGAAATCTTATCAAGTAAGTATCTATAGCAGCGTTCATGTTCTGACACTTCGTTTGTAGTTGCTAAGAATGCTTTTGCCTGCTCGTAATCCATGCAATCATCATGGAACATGTATTCCGAAACAATCTTATCGGCCGTAAGAATAACAGAGAGTGAAATACTTTGTTTTTCTGTCTTCTCTGCATCCAGTATTTGATTTTGAATCTCTTTCTGCATGTCTAAAATCGCCTCAGAACCAAGTTCTTTGACAATCTTGACGAATTGCTTACCTGCGTGTCCATAATGCTTTTTAAAGACATCTAACGCCTCTTGCGGATTCTCAAACATTCCTTTTTCACATTCAATCTCTAGGACTCTGTTAATAGCACCTCCTTGTACTACATAAGAAATCAGTGGTCTTTCACCATTTGTCATAATACAGTTCTGCCACCGGTTCTCGCGCCGGATGCCGAGATTCTTGTCAGAACGGCTCTTTCCTTTGCCGGAACAAAGATTGTATACAAAACTCTCAAAATTATCGCGAATCTTCGAACTGATTTTACTTGTATCGTCCAACATCATTGGTAGATGATTCAGCATATCTGCACGAACTTCCAATTGTACATCTGTGGATTCAAAGTCTCCGATAAATTGATGTTCTGACGGATCCGCCCAAACAGATGCAGCCATCATCATTGCTACTGTTTTTCCGCTTCCGGATTCGCCCCATAAATCAACAATAAATGGAAGTGCGCCTATCTGGTGAACAAGGACACTTGCAAAAGAAGCTGCTAATGCAAACTTAATTTCAATTCGACCTGTCTTTCTTAATTTCGTCACATAATCCATCCATGTCGCCTTGTTTCCGTTTGGACTGATGCTGTTAAACACTTGAAGGAATCTTGTATCTCCATCAAATACAATATCTGTATCGTAGGGGATAAAACCATCTCCTATCCATCCAAGCTTTGAACTGGATAGTTGAACCGGAATATCGTCCTCGTTTAAATTTTCCACGTCTGACAGATACTTAACTAATAACTTTGCGTTTTCCGAAGTAACAGCCACACCTAGTTTTGACAGAGCAACAATCTTATTTGCCGATGAAACGATATCTTTTGGAACCGTTATTTCCTTCCAACTTCGATTTCTTCTGTAAGCCAAGCGCAATTGTTCTTCGCCTGTTTCAAGGTTCTTCATTCGTTTGATTGGAAGTATTGGATGATAGCAAACAATAACCTCATTACTATAATCTTTGTTGAATGTTCGAATTCCATCATCACTTGCCATCCATGAACCACACTTCATGTTTTCATATGTACCGGTGAAGTTCGTCCAGTGTTCCAATAAGCTCTGCCCCGATTGTTGCTTTCGCATATTTCGTTCTACACTCTTATATGCCTTAACTAAATCATCAAAACTTTGTTTTACGCCTAAGTCCTTTGCGCGTTCTTGGCAAGACAATAACATCCTCGCTTTTAATATCTCGTCCTGTTGTTCAAATATTTCCACAAACACTTCTTCAGATAAAATAGTGTTCTTGTCATATTCAATTAAGGGTTTCACTGCCTCACCTCTTCTCTGTTTAATATTTCATGTAAATACAGCTGATATTGCAGCGCATTACAGGAACTGCACCATGTCTCACCAAATGGCTCTGAACGATTCATCCAGTATCGATATACATCAATCAAAATGTTGTTAAGTTCTCTGCGCCGCTTTAGTTTTTCAGCATCTTTAACACGCTGTTCTTTTTTCTTTTGCGCCCGGTAGATTGCAAGCTGCGATTCAAAGGTTGGTTTTTCGTAAGTTCCACCAAGGCTCTGAAATGCTGTTTTGAAATCTACTTGGTCTATCATTTGAATGAATGTAAATATATCTCCATTCGCTCCACACGCATGACAATGGAAGTCTTTTGGATAAATCTTCATCGATGGACTTCTATCGCCGGTGTGGAATGGGCAAGAAATAAACCCTGTCCTATTTGGTTTGAATCCGTACTGCTCCACAATATCTCGCATACTGTATTGTTGTTTTATTTCTTCTCTAGTCATGACCAAGCAACTCCAATATTCTTTTTCCGGTGCTACGCTTATCACAGAACAGAAACTCTACACCATAGGCGATATGTACTTTATAAATCTCTTCCATTAATTGTTTTCCTGTAACTCTTGAATACTTACTTTTCCAAGACGCCACATCTCTAATAGATTTGATTTTTCCGCCATGTTCGCACAAGACAATCATCTTTATCTTTTGCTCTTTAGATCGGCGAATCTCTCTCCAAAATCGACTATCATCTTTGGAGCATAAATTTGTCAGTAACTCTCCAAGATTTCTTTTTCTATCAATTGTGATATCCATCTTTTCAGAATCCATATAATCGCCTGTATCAAGTTTTTCAATTTTGTATTCGATACTATGCCTATCGAAGTATGCTAATATATTCTGATTAGCTTTTTCCCTTGTATCACAAATAATCACTTGAACCACTCCTAACTAAATGGGAGTTCTTCATCTATACCGTCTGGTATATTTTCGAATCCGTCTGTTCCCGAAATAGGTGATGCTTGATTTGCACCATTTGGAACTGAATCTGTTTTACTTCCTGCAAAATGAGCTTTATCAATAACACATATTGTTCTGCTCTTCTTTTCTTCTCCTTCTTCCCATTGTTCTGTAACCATGTGACCTTCAATAAGAATCTCTTGACCTTTTTTGAAATAATTACTGATAAATTCCGCGGTATTTCTCCACGCTTTACATCGAAGGAAACATTTCGTTTCAGCTTCTTTGTATTTTTCAGACCATGCTATTGTAAATTCCATATTCGGAACATCGCTTTGTGTGCGTTTCAGTTCCGGATCAGCAGTAAGTCTGCCTTGATAGATTAATTTATTTACCACCTTCTAATTCCTGCCTTTCCTTTTCTTTTTTCATGCATTCTAAACATAACTCCCTACCACAATTACGCTGACTAATATCTGCGAGTTCTCGAGGTGTCTTGCCTGCAGCGGAAACAATTTCTTTTCCACAATCCTTACAGATAATTTTTTCAATCGTTGGAACTTTGTTTCGAATTCTTAATGCTTCTACCGTTTCTCCAAAAGCTTTTACCTTTGCGATGTACACGGTAATATACTTACCAACCCAATCCTCAATATATGGAGTGTCATATAATTTAGAAATGGTCTTACAATTTGTTACATTAAGAATCATCGGCTTAACCGATTTATCTGTAAAATGAGCAACTGTACATGTTTCTTTTTTGTTGCTGTTGACGTTGTAAACCTCTTCTTGTCCAACAGATTTAATCTGAAGTGTAAGGTCTTGTCCCGGTTGAAGAGCATAGGCGCCCAAATAATCCGGATTCTCTAATTTCTTCCAATGCGTTTTATCTGACATTATTCCGCCTCCTCCAATAATTCAGTTACCAAGTTTTCAGGACCTTCATATCCGTACCAATTACCAGTTGTCTTACACTGATGATAGATTCCAATTAGTTGTCTAAATTGGTCATATCCTTGTGCAACAAACTCCGGTGTACAGAAATACACTCTTACCGCATAAGGTGCTGCTTTTTCTTGCGCTACAAATACAAAACCATATTGTTCAAACGTATTTTGAAACACACCTTCTGTATACATTCCTGCTTGGAACTTGTAACCATACTTTCTGCAACTTCTTTCAAAATGTCCGTCCTCGCAAGAATCGGTAGTTTTATAATCCACTATGTATTTCTTGCCCTCGAATTGCGTTAAGCAGTCAGGACGACATTTGCACTTTTCCCCTGTCAAATCATCAACCCAGAAGAAGTCTTTTTCATGCTCTCCAGTTAGTAACGCTACTGCTACTGGGTTAGATTGAATCGCGTCGTACATCTGCAATATCTTCTGATAATCTTCCATGCTGATAGATTCTTTTTCACCTAACGATTGTTCGAACGCATAAAACTCTTCTTTTCCCGCTTTGGTTCTTTTGTCAACAACCGGCTCTATTGCAAAGTCATTAAAGAAGTCATCTTTTTCTAAAATGTATTTGTGAGCTGCGCGTCCAAAACTGAGAGATTTCGTATCCTCTTTTGGATTATCTTGCTCGTATTTAAAATGAAGCGGTGTTTTTGAAATCGTAAACAGTTCTGATCGGCTAATTCCCTCCGCTTCTCTGTATGCTTTTTGTGACATTTGCTACTCCTCCCTATCGAATACAATTAATTCTTTTTCTATTGCCTGCAGAATAATAAGAGATGCAACCTCTCTTACGCTTCTGCCACTTTCGTTTACAACATCTGTAAGCGCTTCCATTGCTGCAGGTGTTATTTTTATTACCCCCTGCTCATTAGCGACTATCTTCTTTGCCGGAATATGAATTTTGTTATCTTTTCCCATCCTTACATTCCTCGCAATCACATTTTTCTCCATAATCTAAATTCGCCCCACATTTAGGGCATGTCCAATATTTCATAGTTCTTCCTCCTCCATAAGCGCTATGCAATCCTCACACATATAACCTCGAGACGTTCTCAGATGATCATATTTGTAAATCTCCGCTCCGCACTGGACACAATCAGTCATGTCTGGCGGTTCCGGCGGAGTTGTCTTCCACGCATCATAATTCCAACCTTCCATTACTGCACCTGCTCAACAATTTGTGCTCTGCTGCAACGAATCTTACCGTCTGTGTTGTATGGAACTACTACACCTGCTAGCCATTCGAAGCGGATAAGCATTTTATAAATCTTGCCACTATGATTACTTTTCACCCAATTAAGAGGTGCTACATTGATTCCGCATCCACAATCACAAGTTCTTTCCGGATTACATACTTCTTCAAGAATTTCTCCTGGTTCTATCTTCCATTTATCTGGTGCCGTATATGTAGAGTTGAATGTTTTGTATACAATGTACCCTTCTTCGGTTCGTTCGAAATGAGCTTCCATGTAGTTGATTGCATCAATAAGGCCTTGTGTTTGGCTAAGGTCTGCACGTCTAAGGTTTGCATCGCTAAGGTTTGCACCGCTAAGGTCTGCACGTCTAAGGTTTGCACCGCTAAGGTCTGCACGTCTAAGGTTTGCATCGCTAAGGTTTGCATCAAGTCGGATCGTAGCCATGTCGTTCTGTGAGCCAA
>JAZNHX010000094.1:0-8055 GCA_045577115.1 Faecalimonas sp.
AGGGGAGTTGAAGTGTCAAAGACACTTTTTTATTTTATAAAAATGCAAACGACAGCGAGATGAAACGAAGTGAAATCGAGCTGAAGATTGCATGCGCTCATAGCGTTAAGTGAACGTTCGTGCTATTCAATCGAGCTGAACGATTGCATGCACTCATAGCGTCTAATTAACATTTTTGTGGTTCGCTATATTCTACACCTTGTGTATCCACAGTAACTGTCTTCATCAGTTGATTTTCCATAGGTCTATCTCTGAAATCGGTTGCTGTTTCAGCAATCTTATTCACAATATCCATACCTTCAATTACTTTACCGAATGCTGCGTATGAACCATCCAAATGTGGTGATGTCTCATGCATGATAAAGAATTGTGAACCTGCTGAATCCGGATGCATCGCGCGTGCCATAGAGAGAACTCCTGGTTCGTGCTTTAAGTGGTTCGGAAAACCATTCTGAAGGAATTCCCCTTTGATTTGATATCCAGGGCCGCCTGTACCGATTCCCTGTGGGCATCCGCCTTGGATCATGAATCCACGGATGACACGGTGGAAGATTAAGCCGTCATAGTAGCCTTTCTGTACTAATGAGACAAAGTTGTTTACTGTATTTGGAGCAACATCAGGATATAATTCTGCTTTCATGATATCTCCGTTTTCCATTTCAAATGTAACAATTGGGTTTGCCATAGTTTATATTTCCTTTCTTTATTCTGATTTATGAGGCATATTATAACACGTTTTGGTAATTTGTAACAACCTTTTTTGGGTTTTATAGTCTTAACTTGCAAATACTACAAAGATGAAGTAAAATGATATAGTTATAAGCATAAATACGAGAAAGGACAGTCGTAAGCATGATTAAAACCAACAATCTTGTTTTTGAATATAAGAAATTCGACGATGAAGGCAATGTCATCGGGACACGTCGTGCCATCGACGAGGTCAATATTGATATAGAACCGGGGCAGTTCATTGCGATATTAGGTCACAATGGTTCGGGTAAATCGACCCTTGCAAAGCACATGAATGCAATCTTGATGCCAAATGACGGTGTGATGTGGGTTGATGGAAAGGATACGCGCAATGAGGAAAATATCTGGGATGTGCGTCAGACTGCGGGTATGGTATTTCAGAATCCGGACAACCAGATTATAGGAACCGTAGTGGAAGAGGATGTTGGATTTGGTCCGGAGAATCTCGGTGTTCCAACAGAGGGAATCTGGCAGCGAGTAGAAGAGAGCTTGTCTGCGGTTGGAATGATAGAGTATCGTTATCACTCGCCGAATAAATTGTCGGGCGGACAGAAGCAGAGAGTGGCGATTGCAGGAGTGGTTGCTATGCGTCCAAAATGCATTGTGCTCGATGAACCGACAGCCATGCTAGATCCAAATGGACGAAAAGAAGTGTTAAGAACAGTAGAAGAACTTCGCAGAAGAGAAAAAGTAACAGTTATCTTGATTACGCATTATATGGAAGAGGTCGTGGGTGCAGACCGCGTGATTGTCATGGACAAAGGTCATGTGGTGTTGGAAGGCACTGCACGAGAAGTGTTTAGTCAGGTAGAACTTTTAAAGGAGTATCGTCTGGATGTGCCACAGGTCACATTGCTTGCCTATGAACTTCGCAAAAAAGGGTATCCGATTCCGGAGGGGATTCTGACAACAGAGGAACTTTTGGAAGCTCTCAATGCTTGTAAGAAATCTGATATAACAGCACAGGTTTTCACGGACAGAGAAAGCAAGAATGTAACATATACGGAGGAACCGTTATTAAAGGTTGAGCACATCAATTATATATACAGCCCGGGCAATGCTTTTGAAAAGCATGCTTTAAAGGATATCAGCCTGGATGTTTATGAGGGAGAATTTGTTGGTATCATCGGACACACCGGTTCCGGAAAGTCAACTTTGATTCAACATTTGAATGGACTTATTAAGGCAACCAATGGCACTATCTATTATAAGGGTGAGAACATTTACGGAGAGAAATACAATCTACGTGAGCTTCGCAATAACGTCGGTCTTGTGTTCCAGTATCCAGAGCATCAACTCTTTGAGACAGATGTGCTCACAGATGTCTGCTTTGGTCCGAAGAACCAAGGTCTTTCCCAGGAAGAGTGCAGGGAGCGTGCGATAGAGGCGCTTCGACTTGTAGGACTTCCGGAGAAATATTACGAGGTATCTCCATTTGATTTGTCCGGTGGACAAAAGCGTCGTGTGGCAATTGCAGGTGTGCTTGCCATGAAGCCGAAGGTACTTGTTTTGGACGAGCCGACAGCAGGACTTGATCCGAAGGGTAGAGATGAGATACTAGACCAGATTGCATATTTGCAAAAGGAGGGAAATCTGACAGTTGTGCTGGTTTCTCATAGCATGGAAGATATCGCAAAGTATGTAGACCGAATTGTGGTTATGAATAAGGGTTGCAAGATGTATGATGATGAGCCGAAGAAAGTATTCGCTCATTACGAGGAATTAGAGAAAGTAGGCCTTGCAGCACCGCAGGTGACATACATGATGCATGCACTTGCAAAGGAAGGTTTGCCTGTAGATA
Source organism: Faecalimonas sp. (assembly GCA_045577115.1). GTDB lineage: Bacteria > Bacillota > Clostridia > Lachnospirales > Lachnospiraceae > Faecalimonas. The sequence goes on from JAZNHX010000094.1 coordinate 2,552, forward strand.
CAGAGGCGACAACCATTGCAGAGGCAGTGGAGACGATTTCAAAGGTACTCGAAAAATAGATTGGAGACTATATGATTAGAGATATTACAATCGGGCAGTATTACCCATCAAACAGTAAATTGCATCGTCTGGACCCGAGAGTCAAGATTATGTGTACGCTCATATATCTGATTTCGCTGTTCCTGTTTCAAAATATTGGCGGTTATGTTATCGCCACCATTTTCCTGGCAACAGTGATTCGAATTTCAAAGGTCCCGTTTAAGTTTATTATCAGAGGACTCAAGGCAGTTGTGATGCTTCTTATGATAACAGTATTGTTTAACTTGTTTTTGACAAGAACGGGGACAGTGATTTTTTCGGTTTGGGTTTTAAAGGTGACAGACGAAGGACTTCGAACGGCTGCGTTTATGACGATTCGTTTGATTTACTTGATATTGGGTTCGTCCCTCATGACATTCACAACGACACCGAATGCGCTTACGGATGGTATTGAGAAATTGCTCTGGCCGCTTAGGAAAATTAAATTTCCGGTACATGAGATTGCGATGATGATGTCTATCGCACTACGATTTATTCCAATACTATTGGAGGAGACGGACAAGATTATGAAGGCGCAGCTTGCGAGAGGGGCAGATCTCGAGAGCGGAAATATTATCCAAAAGGCGAAAGCCATGATTCCGATTCTGGTTCCGCTATTTGTGTCGGCGTTCCGAAGAGCAAATGATTTGGCAATGGCAATGGAGGCAAGATGCTATCGAGGAGGCGAGGGCAGAACGAAGATGAAGCCTTTGGTATACGAGAGGAAGGATTATATTGCTTACGCAATTGTGATTTTTTATGTTGTGATTGCTGTGGGCATTGATAGATTTATATGAAACGTATTAAGTTGACAGTTGCATATGATGGCACGAATTACTGTGGCTGGCAGGTGCAACCCAATGGAATAACAATTGAAGAGGTGCTTAATAAGGCTTTGCGGAAATTAACCGGTGAGGATATTTTGGTCATCGGTGCGAGCCGTACAGATTCCGGTGTTCATGCAATGGGAAATGTGGCTGTGTTTGATACTGAGACGACGATTCCGCCTGAGAAGATTGCAGTGGCGCTGAATCAGAGGTTGCCGGAGGATATTGTGATTGTGAAATCGGAAGAGGTGGCGGCAGATTTCCACCCAAGATACTGTGATTGCAGTAAGACATATGAGTATCATATCATCAACACAAGAATCCCGGTTCCAACAAAGCGACTGACGCATTATTTTGTATCTTACGTGTTGGATATTGAGAAGATGCGAAAGGCGGCTTCTTATCTAGTGGGAGAGCATGATTTTATGAGTTTCTGCAATGTGAGAACAGACGTAGAGAATACTTTGCGCACGATTACGGCGCTGGATATTCTGACAAATGGTGATGAGATTACGATTCGTATCACGGGAAATGGTTTTCTCTACAATATGGTGCGTATTATCGTGGGCACTTTAATTCGAGTTGGACGCGGATTCTATGAGCCAGAAAAAGTGAAAGAGATATTGGGGGCAAAAGACCGAAAGGCGGCAGGAGTTACTGCTCCCGCGCATGGTCTTATGCTAATGAAAATTGATTATAAATAAGCAATTTAAAAAGAAGAATGAGAAAGGTCACTTCGCGATTGAAGTGACCTTTTTAGTTCCATTTTAGAAGAAGAAAACATTATCTCCGATGACTGTTCCTACATATCCGCTATTTGCAGCACGAAAGCTAGTGCAGTCTTCTACATTTGTCTTTCCGTTCAACGCATCTCGCGCAGCTGTTTCGCATAATTTCTTTGTGCCACGTTCCAGTATTTTGTCCATCTTGCCACTTGTGGCAGGTGGAAATTGTCCGGACTGATAGATGACACCGTACACAGTGTTCGGATAGTTAGCATGCTTCATTCTGTTTACAACTACTGCTCCCACAGCGAGTAATGCGTCATAATCCTTATAACCGGCCTCGCATTCAATAATCGCGGCGAGAAGTATGACATCTTCCTCTGAGTATAATACGGCGGAGCCGTTGGTGACAGCAGGCGCCTTGTTAAACACAGGATCTTTCTGTGGCTTTGTAGGCACAATCGGTTTGATTTGTTCCTTCGCTTCCTCTTCGAGCTTCTTGGCATCTGCTTTTGCCTTTTCTATCTTAGCTGTGTACGTAGACAGCTCTGCGGAGGTCGCGGATATCTTGCTGTCTAGTGCTTTTTCTTTAGAGATCAGTTCCTTCTGTAATGAACTCAGATATTTCTGAGTTTCTTCTAATTTCGCTTCATTTAAGGCAATTGCCTCACGGTTTTCATTATACTCTTTGAGTAATCTTCGGTCATAGTCCGTGATAGCAGAGAAATATTCGGCCTTGCTTACGAATTCAGCTATACATTTGGAAGAAAAAAGCATCTCCAACATGGATGTGTTGCCATTTTCATACATATATTTAATTCGTGTCATCATAGATTCGTATTGCGCTGCTTCCAGCCCTTTTGCGATGGCAAGTTTTTCTCTGACTTCCTTAAGTTCAGAATTGGTTGTTTTAATCTGAGAAACAATCTGATTCAATTCATTGTCTAATGTTTTCAGTTCCTTTTCTAAATCAGAGAGTTCAGATTTCAATCCTGAGGCTTCACCTTCTAGTTGGTCTGCGGTTTTTGTGGCGTAGGCAGGGAAGGCGGAGAGTGTAAAAAGTACCAATGATAGGAATAATGCACTGATACGAACACTTTGTTTGGTATTTCTTAATTTCATACAAAGTCCTTTCTCTGTGAATTACTTGAATATTATACTATAAATTGCGTTTGAACGCAAATTTTGTTATAATGCTGTATAGTATGATAAAGAAGGTAGAAAGTATGCATAAATACGAAGAAGAACGATATTTATTTAAAAATATCAAAAACAAGATATTTCCATGGGTAAAGGAAACGCTGGTAGACCACAAGGCACTCAATGGGAAATACATATCGCCGAAGGATACACCGATTGTATCTTTTGTTGGCGATTTGATGATTGTATTTGCTATAGAGCGGGCAGAAGATACCTATGAGATATTAAAAGATAACATGCTTCCACCGGATGTTTCCGTGGAAGAAGTGTACAGAATCGCATGCGAGAATCTTGTAAGAGATGTCAAGTTTGTAATCTCCAACACGATGTATGGAGGATTCGGAATCATTGCTGATGGACATCATGAAGCCAGTTCACTTTGCTTTAAACATATCTGGTCCATGTGCGCCGAAAAACTTCAGGATGATATTGCTATTATGGTACCGGCGAAGGACATGGTTCTGTTTGTGCCTGCAAGTAATGAGCAACAGGTTGAGGCGATGAAGAGGTATGGACTTGAGGCATACGAGAGAAATCAAGATAAAATTAGCAAGAGTCTCTTTGTATTTACAAAAGATTCTAGAGAACTAATTGTAAAGAAATAGAGAGGAAGTGTTTATCATGTTTGAAATTTTTAAAGTGATTATTTTGGGACTCGTGGAAGGAATTACGGAGTGGCTACCGATTAGCAGTACAGGACATCTGATTTTGGTGGATGAATTTATCAAGTTGGATGCCAGTGATGCATTTAAGGAGATGTTTAATGTAGTGGTTCAATTAGGAGCCATTCTGGCGGTTGTGGTGTTGTATTTTAACAAATTAAATCCATTTTCTCCGCAGAAGTCAAGAACTCAAAAAATACATACAATTCAACTTTGGATGAAAGTTATTGTGGCATGTATTCCGGCTGCAGTTCTCGGTATTCTGTTTGATGACTGGATGGAGGCACATTTTCACAATTATATTGTGGTTGCCATCATGTTGATTGTGTATGGTGTTCTGTTTGTTTGGGTGGAAAACTGGAACAAAACTACAGAGCCAAGTGTGACAAAGTTGTCGACTCTTTCTTATAAGATAGCGCTTTTCATTGGATTGTTTCAAGTATTATCCTTGATTCCGGGAACCTCCCGCTCTGGAGCAACGATCCTCGGAGCATTACTACTTGGTGTGTCCAGATATGTAGCGGCAGAATTTACCTTCTTTCTTGCGATTCCGGTAATGTTCGGCGCAAGTGGTATTAAACTCCTAAAGTTTTTTAGAGAAGGGGCTGGAATCACAGGTATGGAAGTCGCTATGCTAAGCGTGGGTTGTATTGTTGCATTTGTCGTCTCGGTGATTGCGATTAAGTTTCTCATGGGTTATATCAAGAAGAATGATTTCAAGGTGTTTGGGTATTATAGAATCATTTTAGGTATCTTAGTACTTGGATATTTCTTGATTTCCGGAGTTTTTGCATAAAAATCAAAAAATGTATAAAAAACACTTGACAAAGCGAAAAACGTGTGTAAAATAAAGAACATCGATTGAATTTTTATGCAAATAAAAGTAATATTTATAAATCAAGGAGGAATCGATTATGAAAAAATTATTAAGTGTATTATTAGTGGTAGCTCTTATGTTATCTATGGTTGCATGTGGAGGCAACGCAGATAACAAAGACACAGACAAGGATGCAGATGGTGCAGTGGTGACAGCAAAGGTGATTGACATTGAGCTTACTCAAGAAGAGTATGCGTTTGGTGTTGATAAGGCCCAACCGGAATTATTGACACAGGTAAATGATTTCATCAAAAAGATTATGGATGATGGAACATTCGAAGAAATCTGTGACAAATACTTTGGTGACGGAGAGCCAACAGGTGTTACATCCGCAGTTCAAGATGATTCAAAAGATCAGTTATTAGTTGCAACAAATGCAGCGTTTGAACCATTTGAATACAAAGAAGGCGATACATACTATGGTATCGATATGGAAATTGCTGATTTACTTGCAAAAGAACTTGGCAAAGAATTAGTAATTATGGATATGGATTTTGATGCAGTTTGCTTATCAGTTGGACAGCACAAGGCTGACATCGCTATGGCAGGTCTTACAGTAAATGAAGAAAGAAAAGAATATGTAGAATTCAGTACATCATACTACAATGCTTCACAGAAGATTATTGTACCATCTAACAATACAGAGTTTGATGACTGTGCAGATGCGGCAGCAGTAGAAGCAATCTTGAATGCAAAAGATGATTCTTGCAAGATTGGTGTACAAGACGGAACTACAGGTCAATTATACTGTGTAGGTGATGAGGACTGGGGATTCGCAGGATTCAAGGTAACGACAAAAGGTTACAAGAATGGTTCTCTTGCAGTAGTGGATATGTTAGAAGGTGGCGTTGACTATGTTGTTATTGACTCTGCCCCGGCAGCAGCGATTACAGAAGCAATTAACGCAATGAGATAATAACAAGAAAATGATGGGGTGCCACACAACTGTGTGACACCCTACTGGCATGATTAGGGAGAATTTATGGGAAACTTTGATAAAAAGATAGACAGATTTTTAGAAGTATTAATCGAAAAAAATGGTTATGTTACCGTGATAGAGGGGTTGCAGAATACATTGATGATTGCGATTACAGGTTTGATTATCGGTATTCTAATCGGAACCTTGATTGCAACC
>JAZNHX010000095.1:0-2763 GCA_045577115.1 Faecalimonas sp.
TATGTTTCATTCCCTGCCCAAAGGATTGTAATGGAAGACAGGGAAATGTCTTTGCAGGAGTTCTCACGTATTGTCAAGACTATGGAAACAACATGGAAACCTGCAGTATCCAGTTACAGCCAAATAGCCATATCCTACCCCTCCCCTTCTCATGGGGATACGGTTCAAACGATGGACACGGGTAAAATATATCGCTATGAAAATGGCTCTTGGGTGCATTCACAAACACATTCTGATTCTGCCATTGCTGACTTACAAAATAAATACGCTGCTTCATTAGAGGATATTGATGCCGGATCTTTTACTGATGATGAAGATGACGGTACTCTAGATGGAGGTGCGTTCTGATGGGAAAAAAGATTCAACATAAGCGTGGGTTAAAACAAGACTTGCCAATATTGAATACGGCTGAAATTGGGTTTGTAACGGATGAAGAGCAGTTATATGTAGGCACAAATCAAAGAAATATTCGATTGTTGGATGAAAAAGACCTTAAGACAACAAATGAAGGAATAGGACGACTAGAGAATGAAGCAAGGAAAATCGGGGACATGTACAGTCTAGGAACTGAGTTTCGAGATATCACCACTTCATTATCTGAACGAGAAATTAATGCAAAAGACTATGGTGTCAAAGGTGATGGGACGAACGAAACTCAATCTTTACAAAACGCTATCAATGCGTTAAGAGTGACTGGAGGTACAATTTTATTACCTGCAGGAAGAGTGAAAGCAAAAGGATTGCAATTATACCCTAATATTAGAATTAGGGGTGTAGGTAAATCTACGATTCTTGAGGCTCCATCTGCTGGTGGATACATGTTCCAAGTCACAGGATCAATAGGAAGTCCGATGCCATTGATTGAAGATAGGGTTGCAAGCTCCTCTAGCATTTCCACTTTATCCAATCATGGGTTAAATGTGAATGATGATATTTTAGTCATGTCACAAAGAGACTGTTTATCCAGCGATGCGGGCAATTGGAGACTAGGTGTAGGAACGCCTGGGGTTAGATATGCATATTTTGGCGAATTCAAAAAAGTGCGTAGTGTGCTAAGTGACAATTCCATCGGGCTATCTTCCCCTCTATTCTTCCCTTCATACAACAAAGACAAAACTAGGGAAACTAGTCAGTATGCTGCGAACAGTGCAGTCATCCAAAAAGTGAATTTCATTAAAAATGTGATTATTGAAGATATGACCATTATCGGCGAGCTTGCGGGAATTGCTAATTTCCACTTTGCATTTAACTGTGCAATTCGAAATATTGATTGGCTTGGTGGTCATGAAGGTACATACGTGGTATTTAGAGAAAGCTTAAAGTGTCACGGTGAGAATTTAAACGTTGAATATACTCTGGAAAAAGAACCTTCCTCTCTTTATATGAGAAATCCATATAAAATAATCTCAAGTCACCTATGTGGTTTTAAGGGCTGTAAAGCTATTAATGCTACACAAGCTGTAGATTTCACATTCCAAGAAGGTAGAATGTGTACAGCATTTGCTTACTTTAATGATGGGGATATTACGGATGCAACCGACAATGCGGCCACTAGTCATGGTGGTACTTACGCTAGTCAATTTTTAAATAATCGAATGACTAATTGTAAGAAAGGCATATCCACTCGTAGCAGACTAAGTATTATTACAGGGAATATATTGACAGGTCACCGTTCTAATCAGTCAACTTATGGTGTCTCTATTTATGATGGATGGGCTAGGGATTGTGTAGTTGCTAATAATGTGATCATCGGATTCGGTTCCGGTATTGAGGTAACAGAGAAAGAAGATGGCATGTTCGATTATGTTGGTCTTTCTATTTCTGTCAATAAAATTCAGGAATGCTTACATGGCATATGGCTACGTAGACATTCTACTAACAAATATACAGGTAACTGTATGATTAAAATCTATGACAATACTATTAGTAGAGCCGATGGCTTTGGTAGTAATTTTGCTAAATTGATTAGAGTAGACCCTTACTATCATGGCGTGGAAATTTTCAGAAATGATTTGGTTGTTAATTCTTTCACTAATGCCGCTGTGTATCTAGATAAGAACACATCAAATTTCAATGTCACATTCAATACATTTCTATCTAGGGATGGAGGAAACTCTGTAAAATCCGTCTGGGTGGAGAGCCCCAATGATACAGCACTGTTCCCTGGTGGAAGAGTTCAAGGTTTCTACTATGCCAATCAGATAGAAGGAACGAGAGTCCCTGATACAGAATTTGTTGCATTCACTCTTAATAGTAGAGATTTCTTTGGTAACTTTGTTCCAGCTGTTGACGGAGCCTACACTATTGGGTTCTCAACCAGAAGATGGAATACTATTTATGCCTCTACTGGCACTATCAACACATCGGATAGAAACATGAAGCAACAAATAACTGAGATTCCAGATGAAGTGTTAGATGCTTGGGCAGATATTGACTATGTGAAGTTTAAGTTTAATGATGCCGTTGAGGAAAAAGGTTCTGATAAGGCTAGATGGCACATTGGCTTAATATCTCAAGAGATTGAAGAAACGTTTGCAAAACATGGATTAGATGCTACTGAATTTGGATTAATCGGCATTGATAAATTCGAAGATGAATGGGATGGAGAGACTTTAGTCCGACCTGCTGGTGAAATATACTCCATTCGCCCTGATGAATGCCAATTCCTAGAGTTAGCTTTAATGCGAAGAGAATTAAACAAATTAAAAAATAATAAGTAATGCTTATACGATGAAATTGTACTTTTATCTTATGTAAGGAGTT
>JAZNHX010000096.1:0-23889 GCA_045577115.1 Faecalimonas sp.
CCTGAATACTATGATTTGTCTTAATAAACTCAATTCGGAATTGCCCCAAATTGATAGATTGTCCATAAGTCACAACTTTCCTTCTTGTGCTGCGAACCATGTTATGTTCTTTTAATTTGTTTTCAATAATTCCGATTGTAAGCTTCGTCGCATAGACAGGCACGTTAATGTCCTTAAGTACATACGATAACGCACCGATATGGTCTTCATGACCATGGGTAATAACAAAGCCTTTCACTTTATTGATGTTGTCTTTTAAATATGTCACATCCGGAATGACAAGGTCGATTCCAAGCATGTCATCTTCCGGAAATGCAAGTCCACAATCCACAACTACAATACTGTCTTCATACTCGAACGCAGTGATATTCATTCCAATCGACTCTAAACCTCCGATTGGTATAATTTTCAATTTTGATTTTGCATTCATTTCTTTTTTCACGCCACACCTCCATGTCTTCTACATCTAGCTGTTCTCTACTGGCATACTGTTTTACATTTCAATATCCACGTCTTCTAATAGTTCTTCAAACACTTTTAAGACACTCGAAAGTTCTACTTCATCCTCTACAATCTCGTATACACTCTCTGTGTCTTCTGCCGGACTTGTGTCTTTTAAAATCAGGCATTCTGCCTCATCTTCCTCCGAGTCCGTTACCAAAATATAGTTTTTCCCACTGATTCTTGTCTGCTCGAGCACGAAGAATTCCACTTCTTCCTTTGTGTCCTCGAATGTAAATTTGATTTTCTCCATACTACTCCCTCGTCTGCTACTCTTGTCCAATGACAAGCGAATCTAAATACCCCTGTAAAATGAAAACTGCCGCAATCCTATCCACGTATTTTTTGCGATTCTCTCTTCTGACATTGCTCTCAATCAGTGTTCGCTCTGCCTCTACCGTTGTGAGTCTCTCATCCCACATAATAACCGGAATGCCGATACGTCTCTCAAGCATTGCCTTCAGTTCCAATGATTTTTCCGCACGCTCACCGATTGTATTGTTCATATTCTTCGGAAATCCAAGTACAATCTTCCCTACTTCATATTCTTTTACAAGTTCTTCGATTCTGGCCAGTGTCTTGCGAAGCTTATTTTCTTCCTTGCGTTCAATCGTCTCGATACCTTGTGCCGTAATACCTAACGGATCGCTGATTGCCACTCCGACAGTCTTAGAACCGTAATCCAATCCCATAACTCTCATAATATCTTATTCCCAAGAATGATGTTTGATATACGTTTTCAACATCTCTTCTACCAATTCGTCGCGTTCCATCTTCATAATCAGACTTCTCGCTCCATTGTGACTTGTAATGTATGTCGGATCTCCTGACATAATATATCCGACCATCTGGCTCACAGGATTGTAGCCTTTTTCTCGCAGAGCCTGATACACAATTTCAAGGATATCTTTTGCTTGAATCTGTGGTCCGTTCTCTACTTGGAAAAATTGTGTGTTACTTAATTTGCTCATATGCTCACGTCCTTTTATACTTCTTCACACTCCATTTTAATATAAATAGAGAGCGAATTCAACGAATAATTTGCGATTGTTTGTCAATTCGAACAATTGCCAATTGATTTTGCAAATTTTCCTCTGTTTGTAGTGCAATTTTCACATATTCTTTGGTGTGTCCAACCCAATAATGCTCCTCATTTTTGGTGATTTTCTCCTCAAAAAGCACTTCAACCTCTTTACCAACGAAGTCTTTTTCGTACTCTGCCCGCTTCTTTTCATCCATCTCAAGCATAATGTTGCTTCGCACCGTCTTAATCTGCTCCGGAACCTGATTATCCATCACTGCTGCCTTTGTTCCCTGACGTTTGGAATACTTAAAGATATGCGTCTCGTAGAAGTTCACCTTATCGACAAATGCCTTGGACTTTTCAAACTCTTCTTCTGTCTCACCCGGAAATCCTACAATCACATCTGTTGTAAGTGCCGGATTGTCAAAATATTTTCGCAGCAATTGACACTTCTCGTAGTATTCCTCCGACGTGTATCTTCGGTTCATTCTGCGAAGCGTCTCATCACATCCGCTCTGCAAAGAGAGATGAAAATGCGGACACATCTTTGGAAGTTCTGCAATGGTTTTTGCAAATTCTTCTGTGATGATTCTTGGTTCCAGAGAGCCGAGGCGAATGCGCTGTATTCCTTCTACCTCATGCACTGCAAGAATGAGGGACAGCAAATCCTCACCTTCCAAATCCACACCATAGGAACTTAAGTGAATTCCGGTAAGCACAACTTCCTGGTATCCATTGTTCGCCAAGTCGGTCACTTCGCGAATGACATCCTCTTTCGCACGACTGCGCACACGGCCTCTGGCAAACGGAATGATACAGTAGGTGCAAAACTGATTGCAACCATCCTGAACTTTGATATATGCTCTCGTATGCTCCGCAGTTTTGCTCAAGTGCATCTCTTCGTATTCTTTCGTATGATTGATATCAATCACGGATTTTTCGATGTGATTTTCCAAGATTTCAATCAAATCCTTTTTCTTATTATTGCCAATGATAATATCAATGCATTCATCCACATTACCATTTTCTTCCTGTGCCTGTACATAGCAACCCGTAGCTACCACAATCGCATCCGGATTCAGTTTCTTGGCACGGTGAAGCATCTGGCGCGATTTTCGGTCTGCCATGTTGGTTACAGTACAGGTATTGATAATATAAATGTCTGCTCCCTCTCTGAATGGCACAATCTCGTATCCGTGATTTTCAAGCATTTCCTGCATTGCTTCTGTCTCATATGCATTTACTTTACATCCCAAATTGTGTAATGCAACCTTCTTCATATATTTTGTCCTTTCTTTCCTTGACTTTTTCTTCCATAAAGCATAAGATATTTCTTAGAAAAACTCTCAAGGAGGTTATTTATGAAAACTGTAGATATTTCTTTAAATTCCATTGACAAAGTAAAAACTTTTGTCAACTTAATAAACCGATTCGATTATGATTTTGATCTTGTATCAGGAAGATATGTGATTGATGCAAAATCTATCATGGGAATCTTCAGTTTGGATTTGTCCAAGCCAATCGCACTGAATATTTACGCCGACGATAAAGATATCGACGAAATATTAAATGAACTTGCTCCATACTTAGTATAGTATAAAACCCCACTAGAATCTAGTGGGGCTTTCTTTTTCGCCAAAGCGGTTCTTGAAAAGTTTCAGTGAAGTTTTTCAAGAACTTCCTTACTTAACAAGAATAGTTTCAACAGTGTTAATTGCCTCTTCCATCAATTCATCAATCTTCTCTACTAGATTTTCCTCTGAACGACGAATGATATTGATGTTCGGTTTCGTCACTGGATGTTTTGCAACGAAAATTGTGCAGCAATCCTCGAATGGCTGAATCGAAGTCTCAAATGTGTTAATCTTCTCAGAGATTGTGATAATCTCCTGCTTGTCAAATCCAATCAATGGACGATACACAGGCAACGTGCAGACATCGTTGGTAGCTGCAAGACTCTGCATCGTCTGACTTGCCACTTGTCCAATGCTCTCTCCTGTAATCAGACCTAAACATCCGCTTTCTTTTGCAAAATGTTCTGCAATCTTCATCATATAACGTCTCATGATAATGGTTAACTCCTCATGCGGACATTTCTCATAGATATATAGCTGAATATCTGTAAAGTTTACCACGTTTAACTTAATTGGTCCTGAATATTTAGAAACCAGTTTTGCCAAATCTACCACTTTTTGTTTTGCACGTTCACTTGTGTACGGCGGTGCATGGAAATAGGTTGCCTCTAATTGAACCCCACGTTTTGCAATCATATATCCTGCCACCGGACTGTCGATTCCACCGGATAAAAGAAGCATCGCTTTTCCGTTCGTTCCAACCGGCATTCCGCCAGGTCCCGGAATAATCTCAGAGTAGATGTAAATCAAATCACGCACTTCAATGTTCAGCATAATAGCTGGTTTGTGCACATCTACACGAATCTCCGGAAATGCATCTAAGATAGCTTCACCAAGGTCGCAGTTGATTTCCATAGATGTCTTTGGATAGCTTTTCTTTCCGCGTCTTGCTTCTACCTTAAAGGTTGTATCCTTATCTGGATACATCTCATCCATATAGTCCACAACCACTTTTTTTAGATCATCGAATCCCTTATCTTCTACGACTACAACCGGGCAAATACCAACAATACCGAACACTCTCTTCAGCGCATCTACCGTCTCGTCATAATCATAATATCCTTCACATTCCACATAGATTCTCGCCTGAGACTTGTGCACACGGAAGGTTCCTTCTACGTCTTTTAATGAGAAACGAATCTGATTCATGAGAGCGTCCTCGAACATATATCGATTCTTTCCCTTGAGTCCGATTTCCCCATATTTTATCAAAAAAGTTTGAAATGTCACTTTTTGTTTCCTCCTAATATCTTGTGTATCTCCTCAGCATCGGTACACAATTATATAATGTTTTGAGTGTATAGTCAATTTCTTCTTTCGTTGTAAATTCTGACATACTAAAACGCAGTGTTGAATCCAAATACTCTGAACGAACACCGATTCCTCGAAGCACCCCACTGATTGCCGGATGGTTGGATGCACATGCGGAACCCGCAGATACATAGATTCCTTTATCTTCTAAGGTATGAAGCAAAACCTCGCTTCGGATTCCTGCGAATCCTACGCTAATGATATGCGGTGCACTCATTTCATCTGTGCGACCGTGAACCACTGTCTTTTCGATTTTTCTGATTCCGTCGATGAAATATTCCTTCAGTTCACGCATATACGCAATCTTGTCATCAAAATCTGTATAAATTTCTTTTGCAGCAAGACCAATTCCAGCAATTCCCGGAACATTCTCAGTTCCTGAGCGCACATTCTTTTGTTGTTCACCGCCAAATACAATCGGCTTAATCTTCACCTTCTCGTTGATATAGAGGACTCCCGTTCCTTTCGGTCCGTGAATCTTGTGTCCGCTGATTGACAACAAATCAATACCCATTCGTTTTGGGTGAATACGGTATTTACCAAATCCCTGAACTGCATCCACATGGAACAGAATTCTTGGATTGTAATTTTTTACAATGCGTACAGCTTCCTCAATCGGCTGAACCGCACCCATCTCATTATTCACATACATAATTGATACTAAGATGGTATCTTCACACAATGCTCTCTTGAGGGCATCCAGCTTCACGCGTCCATCTCTGTCGACCGGAAGATAGGTCACGCGGAATCCTTCACTTTCCAAATGCTGCATCGTATTCAAGATTGCAGGGTGTTCAATCGTGGTGGTAATCAGATGTCTTCCCGCACGACAATTTGCTTTTGCACATCCAATAAGTGCAAGGTTGTCACTCTCCGTTCCACCAGAAGTGAAGAAAATCTCTTTTTCTTGCACCTTGAGAAGTTTTGCCAGAGTCTCTTTTGATTCGCGCACATATTTCTCAGCTTCAACGCCTTTCTTGTGCATAGATGACGGATTGCCATAATCATCACACATGACTTTTCCGACAAGTTCACGGACGTTTGTATAACATCTCGTCGTTGCCGAATTGTCCAAATAAACTTCCATACTATTCTCCTATTTTTCTTCTTACTTATAAGTTATGTGTTTTGCTTTCTAAATGATACATTAAAATAGAAAGTGTCGTCAGTCCCGCTGTCTCTGTTCGAAGGATGCGTTTGCCGAGAGTAATTGCTTTTGCACCATGCTCCATCGCATACTCCACTTCCTGCGTCTCAAAGCCGCCCTCCGGTCCGATAAAAATACCAACAGACTGTCCCGGCTGAATACCTTCGATTATTTGTCTTGTCTCCTCCATTCCCTCTGCAAGTTCATAAGGGATCAAGACCACATCCAGACTCTCTGCATACTGAATTGCCTCTTTGTAAGACATGACCGGCTTTACTTCCGGGACTACATTTCTTCCGGACTGCTTTGCACCGCCTTCGGAAATGGCATTCCACCGCTCCACCTTTTTGGACGCCTTCTTATCATCTAATTTCACAACTGCTCGCTTCGTTGCCACCGGAATAATCTCATATACGCCAAGCTCCACTGCCTTTTGTACAATGAGTTCCATTTTATCACTCTTTGGGAGCCCCTGAAACAGATATATCTTAGAAGGGAGCTCTGTGTCTGAAATGAGTTCTTCCTTAATCTGCAGACAAACCTCATCCGATGTCATAGATGCAATCTCGCACAGATATTTCTTATTATTGCCATCGCTAATTTGCAGTTCTTCTCCGTTTTTCATGCGAAGTACATTCTTGATATGATTCACATCAGAACCCACTATCTGAATCTCTTCGCCCTTCACCTGCTCCGGTGTTACAAAAAAATGATACATGAATTTGCTCCTAATTCTTTCTGGCTGTCACAGACACCCATTCTCCCTGATATGTTACTTCCAACACTTCAAGACCTGCTGCCTTCACGCAGTTCACTACAGTCTCTTCCTTGTCATCAATGATACCGCTCGTGATATAGATTCCGCCCGGTTTTAATTGATGCAAAATGACAGGCGTCAATGGCACAAGTACATCTGCCAAGATATTTGCAACTACGATATCGTATTTTTCATAGCCAACCTTGTCCTGAATCTCTTTATCATCGATAATATTACCAATCATCACTTCATACTGGTCTCTGGTAATACCGTTTACTTCCATATTCTCATATGTGGCATCAATTGCACATGGGTCCAAATCTGTTCCCACGGAATATTTCGCGCCAAATTTGAGTGCAAGCATTCCGAGAATACCGCTTCCGCAACCAACATCCAAAATGGTCGTGTCTTCTGTCACGAACTTGCGAATCTGACGAATACAAAGTTGTGTCGTCTCATGCATTCCCGTACCAAAGGCTGTACCCGGATCAATGTGAATAATCATCTTGTCCTCATCCTCAGGCTTCACCTCTTCCCACGAAGGAATGATGAGCACATCGTCCACATAGAATTGGTGAAAATATTGTTTCCAGTTATTCACCCAGTCTACATCCTCAGTCTGCGATTCCTCAATCGTGCATTCGCCTACATTTGCATAGGCACGCATTTCCTCTAATTCTTCTCTGACACTTGCTAAAATACTATCCTTGTCTTCCTCTTCTTCCAAGTAGAAGCTAATATATGCTACTCCGTCATCCTCAGCAATCTCCGGAAGAATGTCTACAAACATCTGCTCCTTATCTGATTGCGTAAGCGGAATCTTGTCTTCTATCTCAATCCCTTGAATTCCAAGGTCCATCAGCATACTGCTGACCAAATCTTCACTCTCTGTCGTTGTTTTCAATCTGAATTTATTCCATTTCATAATTCAATCACCTCGTTTTTAACCTTCTAAGAGTATAACAGATACTATCATTCTCATCAATTCTTCCGTGGAAAACATTGGCATTTTTTCGCAGATTTTTTCCAGACGAATTAAGTTTACATCCGAATGCTCAATTTCTCTGGAAACCTTATGCGCAATATCCACAACATCATGAAAGCCCAACGTTTTCCCCTGCTCTAGCCATCTCGCCATCGCAAGCTCCTGAATTAAAATCGTAGACACTACAGCAGTCTGCATCTTTCCCAGAATGTTGTCATCATAGACAGCACCGCAGAAATAGGTAAACACAAAATATACCATCAGTTGTTCCAAATAATTTGCCCAGTTTTCATATTGACCACTCTTTAGTCCAATCATCTTATGAAAGGAACATCGATTACTCGCATAAGTGCTCTGTCCATCTGCATATAAGGTGAATTCTGCCTTCTTGACATATTCCGGCCATTCCTCTTTCAAAACCTCCAGCTTACTGAACACGCGAAACATTTTTCGCATGTTAGCACAGTACTCTGTTTCACCAATTTTGTATTTCGAAAGTCCTTTCTCAAATTCTAATGCTGCTTCCATCTCACCAAACGCCTCCAGAATATCATCAATTCGGAATATTTCCCCCTCATCCAGAGCATCCTGCATCTTTTGTGCTAGTTCAAGAACCATTCCGATTCGCATCATGATATCCATATCGTGATTCTGGAGCACCTTGAGAATCTTCTCTCTCGCATCTGCCAGTTTTGTATAGAGAAGATAATCAAAGTTCTCATATTCCTCATCTTCCACATCATCCTCAAAGGATATGAACTGAACCGGTTCTTTACAACCCAAAATGAGTTTCGCTGCTTCAATGCAGGATAAAGACAGTGACCCTTCTCGCACTCCCTCAAATTCTTCCATATGTCTTGGGTAATCGCGACAGGTGTCACACAGCATATGTTCCCCTGCTTCCAAATGAAGGTCACAGAGATTGTCCTCATTCAAAAACGCACAGCGCTTCTCATACTGACAGAATGAACCATTCTCCCAATCAATTGAATTGTGCAGACGATTGCCGAACGCGCCTTCCATGTTCTTGTATTTTTCCAAAGTATCTTCGTCTATCATAATTGCCCAGCCGGCACAGCAGGTATCCTCGCACTCTGCCGCTACGCATTTAAAATCCTCAAGATAATGTGGTATCGTGTATTTCATCTATTTTCTCCTTAATACTCTGAATTCCATCCTTCATAATTAAATGTTGGAATAAAACTCTCTTCTGCCGTCTCTCCCTCTTGTATAAACCCATTCTCCACACCGAGTTCGATTGCATAGTCAATCAATTCCTCGTATTCTGCTTCAGTAACACACCTGTTAAGTTCCGGATAATCCTTTACATGTGGCAATGGCGTATACTGATTCATAAGACTTAAATATAGATTATCCCCGTAAGTCTCATAGACATATTGTACTACACTTTTCGCATTTTTCAAATGCCCCGGAAGTAGTAAATGTCTGACAATCACACCTTTTTGCATCATTCCCTGCTCATCAAACCGAGCCTCCGGACATTGACGTACCATCTCTGCCAAGGCAAGTTTTGCCACCTCCGGATAATCCGGTGCTTTTGAGTATCGCTTTGCCAGTTCTGCATCCATGTATTTGAAATCCGTAAGATAAATATTTACAATGCCATCAAGCATTCGTAACGTTTCTACCTTCTCATATCCGCTACAGTTGTAAACAATCGGAAGGTGAAGTCCCTTTTCTCTTGCCATCTGAATAGCTTCTATGATCTGCGGTGTATAATGTGTGGGAGTAACCAGATTGATGTTAGCCGCTCCTTTTTCCTGCAATTCTACAAATATACCAGCAAGTCGCTCTACCGTAATCAATTTTCCTTGCTCGGCGCGGGCCAAGGCATAGTTTTGACAGTAGACACAGCGCAACGAACATCCGCTGAAAAAGACAGTTCCAGAGCCCGCCTCTCCTGAAATGCAAGGTTCTTCCCACATGTGAAGGGCCGCTCTAGCGCCCATGATTCCTGTGCCACTGACGCCACATATTCCATTTTCACCATGCTCACGGTCTGCATTACATTCCCTTGGACAGAGCATGCAACCATTCTTGTTTGTTTCCATATTGTGCCTCACTCAAATTATCTTCTTCTAGAATACGACAGCTGTGGGTTGGTTGCAAGAAAAAAGAACCTCACAAAGAGATTCTTTTTTGTAAATATTAACATTCAATTCCAACAAGCATTCCACCCTGCTCTGCATAGAAACTGCAAAGTCCACTGGTAGTGCTAATCTTAATAACGGCATCAGCAAATTCACTCTTAATCATCTCAGCCAACTGCTTTGCTGCCTCTTCATTAAAGCAATGATCAATGATAACCTTGCCGCCCTTATATCCAAGCTCCTTCATTTGCTTCCACATAGCAATGATTGCCTTCTTCTCGCCTCGGCATTTTGCCTTTTGCTCTAATGTACCTACTGCACTTGCGATACCCATTACATGAATTCCAAGCACACCTGCAATCTTCACAACTGCCGGACTTACACGCCCGTTATTTGCCAAGTTGGTAAGCGACTTTAGCATGAAGACCAAATAAGTTGACTTCTGATATTCTGCAACCGCCTCACAGATTTCTTCATACTCCTTTCCCTCTGCAAGTAGTTCCTCAATTTTTTCTTTGATAATCTTTAATTCCGGTCCTGCTGACAATGAATCAATCACACAAACCTTCTTGCCCGGATTCTCAGATTCATAGGTTTCCTTCGCCACCATTGCCGAATTATAACTGCCCGACAGATTACTTGTGATTGTGATACAAAATACTCTGTCAGCGTCTCCAAACGCATCAAGCCAATCACCCACTCCCGGACATGCACTTCCGGACTTACCATGATATGCAGCCAAATCATCAGTCATTCCTTTGATGTCTAGAATCTCATCATCTACGTATTCTTTGCTGTCTGTCATAATCTTCATTGGAACAGACACTACACTTCTATTATCAGAAGTTATTAAATCTGCACTTGAGTCAGCTACAATTCTAAATTTCATTTTCTATATTCTCCCACAAATTGTTTTCTAAATCTATCTTATCGGTTTTTCAAAAACCTGTCAATAAGTTTACAAAACTTTTATATTTCTCTATTGACGCTAATTTGAAAAATTATTAGAATATATAACATGAAAGATGAAATCAAGCAACAAATGGCAGCATCCATCAAGGACTTTCGAATGCCAAGATATCATGAATTACCAAATGAAGGCATGTATCTACAACAGACAACTCAATATATCAATAATGTATTGTCACCGCTTGGCTGCATGGAATTGACATCCTCCATGATAAGCAATTATGTAAAGAAAGGAATTATCGCTTCGCCGATAAAAAAGCTCTATTATGCAGAGCAGATCGCTTATCTGTTTTACATCGCAATTGCCAAGAATGTACTATCCTTAGAACACATTGTACAATTACGCGAGATGCAAGAAAAATCATATCCGACAGTGATGGCATATGACTATCTCTGTGAGGAATTAGAAAATGTGCTATTCTATGTTTTTGGTTTAAAAGACAAAATTGACGATATCGGTGTTACAAAAAGCGACGAAAAAGTATTATTCCGTGAGGTAATAATCGCAGCATCTAATAGTATACACCTGACGAGTTGTTTTGATGCTCTTAAGGAAGATAAAGAAAAATAAGCAGGTATGGAATCTTGATAAAAATTCCAAACCTGCTTTTATTTATGAACTCTACAACAATTGTTGAGGTGTGTGCGAAAAACAGATATTTTCAATGACAAGAAACGATTTTATAAACATACGCTTCGGTACATTCTATGCTTTGATTGCATTTCCCGTATACAATTGATAATATTTTCCTTGCTCTTCTATAAGCTGGTCATGTGTTCCACGCTCGATAATTCTTCCTTGCTCCAATACCATAATACAATCTGAATTACGAACTGTCGACAGACGATGGGCGATTACAAACGTTGTTCTACCTGCCATCAGCTTATCCATACCATCCTGCACAATGCGCTCGGTTCTCGTATCAATCGAACTTGTCGCCTCATCCAGAATCAGTACCGGCGGGTCTGCAATGGCAGCACGTGCGATTGCAAGCAACTGTCTTTGACCTTGACTTAGGTTTGCGCCATCACCCACGAGCATCGTGTCATACCCTTGCGGCAAACGTTTAATAAATCCATGCGCATTTGCCAGTTTTGCCGCTGCAATAACTTCTTCATCTGTAGCATTCAATTTTCCGAAACGAATGTTATCCTTCACGGTTCCGGTGAACAAATGTGTATCCTGCAATACAATACCAAGTGAACGACGAAGGTCTGCTTTTTTAATCTTATTGATATTGATTCCATCGTAGCGAATCTTGCCATCCTGAATATCGTAAAAACGATTGATTAGATTCGTGATGGTCGTCTTGCCTGCTCCGGTAGAACCGACAAAGGCGATTTTCTGACCCGGTGTCGCATACATCTTGATATCGTGAAGCACAATCTTCTCATCTGTATACCCAAAGTCTACTCCATCAAATACAATATCACCTGTCACTTCTACATAATCCACGCTACCATCTGCCTGATGCGTATGTTTCCATGCCCAACGACCGGTTCTCTCTTCGCATTCCGTAAGTTTTCCATCCACTTCTTTTGCATTGACGAGCACCACATATCCATCATCTGTCTCTACTTTTTCATCTAACAGATTAAAGACACGCTCCGCGCCCGCAAGTGCCATAACAATTGAATTAAACTGCTGACTAATCTGGTTAATCGGCATACTAAAACTCTTATTAAAGGTAAGGAAACTTGCAAGTTTACCAAGTGTGAAGCCCCATACATTGCCAAGGGCTAGGGCACCTCCGACAATCGCACAGAGTACATAACTGATGTTACCCAGTTGTGCGTTAATCGGGCCTAAAATATTAGTAAATGTGTGCGCCTTATCCGCGCTCTCATAGAGTTCATCATTGAGCTCCTTAAATCTTCTTTTGTTCTCTTCCTCACGGCAGAATACCTGAACGACCTTCTGACCATTCATCATCTCCTCGATAAATCCGTTGACTTTTCCGAGATTCTGCTGTTGTTTCACAAAATATTTACCACTGTTTCCTGCTGCGTATTTGGTGGCAAATAGCATCACTACCACCATAATTAACGTCACAAATGTAAGTGGCACACTTAAGATAATCATGCTGGTGAACACACTGACAATTGTAACAAAACTATTCACCACTTGCGGAATGCTTTGGCTCACCATCTGTCTCAACGTATCGATGTCATTTGTGTAGATAGACATGATATCGCCGTGTGCATGCGTGTCAAAATATTTAATCGGCAATTTCTGCATATGCTCAAAGAGTTCATTTCGAAGGTCCCGAAGACACCCTTGTGTCACATAAATCATAATAAGATTCTGCAGATAGGTTGCAGCAACTCCAATCAGATAAAAACCTGCGACAAGTAGGATAGCCATGCCAAGCGGCCCAAAGTCCGGTTTGTCTGTAAGCAACATCGGAGAAATATAATCATCAATCAGGCGTTGCGTAAACATGGTTCCCTGTACATTGGCCAGTACACTTATGAAAATCAACGCAATGACTGTCAGATAATGCCATTTATACGTACGAAAAACATAGTTCATGAGTCTCATGAAAAGTTTTCCCGGATTCTTCACCTGAGGTTTCATTCCTCTCGGTACTCTTCCCATCGGTCCTGCCATATCTACTCACCCGCCCTTTCATCGAAATCTCCGCCGCCTTTTGTCTGTGTCTCATATACCTCGCGGTAAATCTCGTTATTTTCCAAAAGTTCTTCGTGTGTTCCAAACCCATTGACCTGACCATCTTCCATCACGATAATGCGGTCTGCATTCTGAACACTGGAAACTCTCTGTGCGATAATAAACTTAGTAGTATTCGGAATCTCCTCTGCAAATGCTTTACGGATTCTGGCATCTGTCGCCGTATCCACGGCACTGGTACTGTCATCCAAGATTAAAATTTTCGGTTTCTTAAGAAGGGCACGTGCAATACAAAGTCTCTGCTTCTGTCCGCCCGAAACGTTGGTTCCTCCTTGTTCAATATAAGTATGATACCCATCCGGAAATCTCTGAACAAAATCATCCGCGCATGCCTGACGACATGCCTCTTTGCACTCCTCTTCCGTCGCTTCCATGTTACCCCAGCGCAAGTTGTCTAAAATCGTTCCTGAGAACAGAACGTTGTTTTGAAGCACAACAGACACCTGATTACGTAGACTTTCCAAATCATATTCTTTGACGTTATGTCCTCCGACTAAAACCTCGCCGTCCGTCACATCATAGAGACGGCTGATGAGATTTACCAGACTGGTCTTCGCACTTCCGGTTGCTCCCATCACACCGATGGTCTCTCCCGAACGAATCTTCAGATTGATACCTTTTAGAACCGATTCCTCAGAGTCTTCCTTATATGCGAAATTCACATTTCTAAATTCCACACTTCCGTCAGCCACTTCAAATATTGGTGCCTCCGGATTCGTAATGTCACTTGTCTCACGCAGCACCTCTGCAACACGCTTCATCGCAGCCATACTCATGGTAATCATGACAAATACCATAGAGAGCATCATAAGGCTCATCAAAATGTTCATACAATATGCAAGCAAACTCATCAGTTCTCCAGTTGTCAATGTACTACCTACAATCATCTTTGCACCAAGCCAGCTGATTAATAAAATACAGCTGTATACTGTAAGCTGCATAATCGGCGCATTGTAAATAATATTCTTTTCTGCTTTTACAAATATCTTATAAATGTTTTCACTTGTATTTTTAAACTTCTTTGTCTCTTGCTCTTCACGCACATACGCCTTTACCACACGAATCGCTGAGACATTTTCCTGCACTGCCGCATTCATCTCATCATATTTTGGAAATGCCTGCTGAAAATAGCTTGTTGCACGTTTCATAATAAAAATTAGAACGATTCCAAGCAAAACAACCGCAATCAGATAGATGCTCGCAATTCTCGGATTAATATAGAATGCCATCGCCATCGCACAAATCAGGCTGGCAGGTGCTCTTGTGAACATACGCAGTGACATCTGATATGCCATCTGAATATGTGTAATATCTGTCGTTAATCTTGTTACCAGACCGGCTGTACTGAACTTATCAATATTTGCAAACGAAAACGTCTGAATGTGATTGAACATCTTTTCACGCAAGTTCTTAGCAAACCCCGTAGATGCCTTTGCACCGAGTCGCCCTCCCATAAGTCCGGCAAACAGTCCAACGGCGGCAGCCACAATCATAATCGCGCCAACTTTATAGATGTGCGTCATATCGCCCTTATCGACTCCGTTATCAATAATAGATGCCATCAAAAACGGAACACACATCTCCATTGCAACTTCTAATATCATGAAAAGTGGCGTTGCAATCGATGCTTTCTTATATTCTTTTACTTCCTTTAATAATAATCGAAGCATGTTGTCCCTCCTTCTCCAGTAATATCCATTCTTATATAATTCCAAGTCCTTCTAACAGCGTTTTTAGCCCCATAATAATCAGTACGATACCGCCTGCAAGCTCTGCTTTCGACTTGTATTTGCTTCCAAATATGCTTCCTATCTTGACACCAAGTCCTGAACATAGAAACGTAATCACTCCGATAAATGTCACTGCCGGAACAATATCCACCTTTAGAAAAGCAAACGATACACCTACTGCCATTGCATCAATGCTGGTTGCTATCGCCATCACAAACATCGTCTTGGCATCCATTGCCGCATCGCCACAAGTTTCGCACTCATCCTTCTCAAAGGACTCCTTAATCATATTGCCACCTATGATGGCTAATAAGATGAATGCCACCCAATGTGCATATTTCGTAACCATATCGGCAAAGAAGTTGCCGAGGAAATACCCGATAGCCGGCATAAGTGCCTGAAAACCACCAAACCAAAATCCTGCAATGCACATGTGTTTGAACTTGATTTTTCCAAGTGACAAGCCTTTACAGATAGATACTGCAAAAGCATCCATAGATAACCCTACGGCAATAATAAATAATTCCGCTAATCCCATAATTTAACTCCTATGATTTTAAAATCAGTTTATCAATCACTTCTGCAATCGCATCGTGATTATTATCATTCTCCGTTACATAATCTGCCACTGCCTTTGCCTCATCAACCGCGTTTTTCATTGCAATACCGACGCCCGCAGCCTCAATCATGGAAATATCATTTCTCTCATCGCCGGCTGCATACGCATTCTGAATGTCAACACCAAGCAACTCACACAAGGTAAGTACTGCGTTCCCTTTGCTTACTCCCTGTGGCAGATACTCCAAATATGTTGGGCAGGAGAAGGTGCTATCACATCGACCTTGCTGCCAATCTCTATGTTCTTCCCAAAACTTTATGATTCCTTGCTCATTCAAATCAATAAGTAACGCCTTATTGGGAGCTCTATCAAGCATATCACATGCATCACGACTGATTTCAAAATCCAGTGCTCCTCTGAGACCACCAAGATAGAATCGTAGTTCCTCTCCATTCGAGGTCGCATAGATCTTATCATCTGCACCGTACGTCTGAATATATAGACCGGATTTTTCAGCTTCCTGAAATAAATATTTCACATGCTCCATCGGAAGTGTCTTCTCCATCCAAATCTCTTCTTTCGAACAATCGAAAATTACACCTCCATTGTATGCAATCATGTAGCACCCCGGCATGGTGAGTCCCAATCGTTGCACAATCTTGAAGCCACTCTTTGTCGGTCTTCCGGTTGCTACAACCAGATAATGTCCTGCATCAAGAAGTCTTTGAATAGCCGCACGATTGCCTGCTGATACAAGTTTGTCATTATTTAATAACGTTCCATCCAAATCTGTAAATAGTATTTTTTTCATCTGCTTTTCTCTCTACTCTATGTATTTCGTTTTACATCAAAATATTATACCCCTCCACGCTGATAATGGCAACGAATTATTGACGAAAGTTTTCAGAACTACTATACTGAAACTAATTACACTATTTATAGAAAGTAAAGGATGAAAACATGACACAATCCACACAAAACATTGCAAAATCTACAGAGCCAAGACAACCATCGCCGGTGAAACAGCATTACCGCAAAAAACGTCGTAAGGCGACAATCTTTGCAGTCATTATGATTATCGCTGTACTGTTCTTAGCCGGTTTTATAATTTATAGTATCCTATTGAAAGAGCCGACAAAAAATTCGAACATCTCCAGTATTTCAACCGAAGAAATCTATAACAAAGTAGAGATTCCGATAGAAATCGTCACCCCAGAGCCGAAAGTTTCCATTACAGTTTCTGTTGTCGGTGACTGCACATTGGGAACGGACGAGAACTTTAACTATTCCAGAAGTTTAAATGCATATTACGAAAAATATGGTCCGGAATATTTTCTCAAAAATGTAAAGAGTATCTTTGAAGCAGATGACCTGACGATTGCCAACTTAGAAGGCACATTTACGAACTCCACTTCACGCGTGGACAAGACCTACGCCTTCAAGGGACCAACTGAATTTGTCAATATCCTCACCAGCAGTTCCGTAGAATCTGTAACAGTTGCAAATAATCACAGTCGCGATTACGGCCCACAGAGCCTTACTGATACAAAAGCAACTCTGGATGCTGCTGGCGTCATTCATTTTGGATATGACGAGACATCCGTTGTCGATGTGAACGGCATTAAGGTTGGGCTAATCGGCATCTACGAACTCATCGACCACACCGGGCGTGCACAGCAGGTCAAAGACCATATTGCCGAGGTGAAATCCGAAGGCGCTGATGTTGTAATCGTAATCTTCCATTGGGGAATCGAGCGTGACGCCGCACCAAATTCTCACCAGACGATGCTCGCACGACTCGCAATTGATGAAGGTGCTGACCTCGTGTGTGGACATCATCCACACGTTTTACAGGGCATTGAAGTCTACAAAGGGAAAAACATCGTCTACAGTCTTGGAAACTTCTGCTTTGGCGGTAATTCCAACCCGAGTGATAAAGACACGATGATTTTCCAACAGACATTTACATTCACGAAGGATGGCATGAAAGAGGATAACGTAACAAACGTCATTCCTTGCTCACTCTCTTCTGAGAAGAGTCGCAACAACTACCAGCCAACACCGGCAACCGGCGAAGAAGCTGCCCGAATTCTCAAAAAAATTGAGGACCGCAGTGCCTTGATTCCAAAACCATAAGGAAATAATTTACACTTTTTTAATTTGTCTTTCTACGTGTTTTATGATATACATAGAAGGAATGGAGGATTGAAACATGAGAAAAAGAAGAGCAAGCATGAGCGTTGCAGATTTTATAAAGGCTTATAAATGGCATGTAGTCATTTGGATAATCGGTTTGATTGTCCTTGGTAACTTTGTGTATAAAAAGGTAACGGCACCGACATATCTTTTAAACGGTATTTTACTTGGAGCTGAAGGTGGTGAGGATGCTGCCACTACTCTTGCAACAGACTTTGCAGAACTCGTTGGATACGGAGATACTGTTTACGCAGTAAACTTCGACACAGAATATTCATACATACCCGGAAGCGAAGAAAATGCCGAAAACAACTATAAAGCAACAGAAAAAATCATTTCTCAGGTTGAAGAAGAACTTCTTGATTTTGTAGCTGGACCAATAGATTCAATGTCAGACATTGCTCATAATGCAATGTTTGCAGAACTTACGACATACTTATCGCAGGAACAGTTCATGTTGATTGAGCCATATCTGCTCTATGTAGATAACGCTGTTATGGAAGAGTTAGAGGAAGCCTTTGAGAACAAAGAAGACACAAGTAAAATCAAACTCCCGGACCCAAAGAAACCGGAAGAAATGCAAGAACCTATAGCAGTTATGATCGATATGAGCAGTTGTGAGAAATTTGCAGCAATCTACGGCAATTCTGATGAGACCATCGCAATTGGTCTGATCACATCTGCACCAAACAAAGATATGCTTATAAAATTTATTGATTACCTTATGAAATAGCACACACCGATAAGGAGGTTATCGACACCATGGCCCTTAGAGACGAAATCAAAGCCGGGCGAAAAGAGTTAATGGAAAATGGAACTCTAAAACAAAAAATCGCCTACTTTTTTGATTATTATACTTTACATACCGTTGTAATTGCGGCAGTGCTGATATTTGCAATCATTTTCATCTATCAACAGATAACAAAACCAGATATCGTATTAAACGGAATTGTATTAAACGTGTTGAGTTTTGACAAAGGCAATCCTGTTGATGATATGGAAAACGGGTTTCTTGAATACCTTGATATGGATACAAAATCACACGACGTATCCCTCAATTCTTCTTTGATGATTAATATGGGAAGTGCTTCTAACCAGGGACAGATGAATGACTACGAAGCCTCACAGGCAATGATGGTACAGTGTGCTGCCGGAACTGTTGACTTTATTTCCTCTCCGCTGACTCCGATTTTAGATTTTGGATACGGTGAAGTGTTTGTTAATCTGGAAGATGTGCTAACGGAAAAAGAACTGGAAACATACAAGCCATATCTTCTCTATGTAGACTTGGCTGTCGTTGATAAGAAAAACGAAGCAATCGACAACGACCAAAACGCGGATGAGATTCCTTGTCCCGACCCGACCAAACCGGAGGAAATGGAAAAACCGATTCCGGTATTTATTGATGTGACATCATGTGAGAAGATGAAAAATATCTATAGCTATTCTCCGGATACTTTGGCAATCGCGGTTGCCGTGAATGCGCCGAATCCGGATCGGATATCAGATTTCTTAGCATATTTATTGGAAAAATAAAAGGTTTAAAAAGTAAATGCTGTAACAGAATCACATATCTGCTACAGCATTATTTTTTATAACATAATCAGCAATATGGCTACAATAAATGTGATACTGCACACAATGGAAATCGAATTCAATGCACTAGAGAGTCCAACATCTCCTTTTAAATCATCCGTATAAGCAGGTGATGATGAAGGGAATGGACTGAATGCCAATATCATTAATGCAACCTTCACTTCTCTCGGAAATGGAAGTAAAAAGAAACAAATAAGCGCAAATATAAGTCCTACCCCATATCGTACACATAAGGTTCGAACAATCTTACCTATCTTTTCCTTGTCACCACTTAATTTGAAGCCCACACCAATCATAAGCATTGCAACAAATGCATTGGCATTACCCACAATCTGTGCAAAAGAAAGAATCGGTGACGGCAAAGGAATATTTACCATATTCACAAGCAACATCACAATATACGTATCAAAAGCAACTGACTTCATGAGATTCTTTACAATCTTTTTAAATGACAATTTGCCACCCTGTTTAAGAATAATTCCAATGCCATGTGAACCACCAAGGCATACAAATGCATTTCCCACATCAAATAGACTTGTCGAAATAACTCCCACAGGTCCTAAAAAATTCTGTACAAACGGCATTGTAAATGCACCGATATTGTAACCTGATAAGTTAACAACATCAAATATGGTATCCTCTTTTAGTTTTCGTCGGTTTAACACAAATGCCAACAGAATATATACAACACCTATACCAATACCCATAAGAGATAAAAGTAACATCGGCAATTCTATCTTCTTGCCTGCAAAACTGGTTACAATCGCCGCCGGCAATGTAATTCGAAGTACAATCTTCGATAGCACCGTAAAATCCTGTTCTTTAAAGAAATTTATTTTGCGCAGAACATAACCAAGTATAATAATCGCAACAAAACATCCTGCGCGAACTAACACATCAAGCATTTTCTTTTGCCTTTCTGATTGCTGTTTTAAATTTTATTGGATTGCCATAATGCAACGTTCCAAATCGGAAAATCTTTGCTGCCAGCACACCTGCCACTACACAGCTCAATCCCAAAATAACGGCAGATACAATAACTTCCCAAACTGCCACACTTCCCATCGATACGCGAATGAACATCGCATTTCCGGATGTGAACGGTATGTAGGAAGCGACCTTCATCACAATACTGTTGCTGTTGCTTGTCATTCCAAAAATCGCAATCATGAATGACGCAATATAAAGCATCAAAACCGGTGATGAGCTCTTGCTGATATCTTCCGTCTTAGAAACCAATGCACCGAGCATACCAAAGATAAATGCATAGAGCAGATAACTCAAGATTGCGAATACCGCATAGACACACAGCACATTCGCCGGAATATCAAATAAGAAGTCAAGGAGTCCATCCCAAGCTTCTTGTACAAAACTATAGGATGCAAAACCGCTTCCCAGGATGATTCCTGCCTGTAAAACACCTGCAATCGCCCCTGCCAAAACCTTTCCACAAATAAGGCTTGTAGAGTTTACACTGGTTACAAGAATCTCAATGGCACGGTTGCTCTTCTCTGTCGTTACCGAGGTCGCAATCATCTGTCCATAGAAGATAATCAGAAAGTATACCACGAACACTAACACATAAGTGTACCAGTAATTCTCTCCACTATCTTTTCCAAGCACTTCTTCGGTAACATTTACATAAAAGCTCTCTGATTCTGCAATTTCTTCTGCAGTCAATCCTTTTTCCATCAGATACTGTTGCTTATAGCATTCTGACAACGTTTGGCTGAACATATCGCCCAAGTAATCATACATAGACAAATCATTCACCACATAAACAACTTCTGTTGGACTCTCAATAACAAAGCCTGCTTCTAATTTACCTTCTTCCACTGCTTCTTTCATATCAGCTTCATTCTCATATGTAGTCCATTCTGCCGGATAAATGGATTTCACCATTTCTGCATCCAGATTCGCTTCTTCCCCAAGACATATACCCAGCTTCTGTAACTCTGCTTCTTCAAAATCTCCTTCATCACCGATGACAATCTCTTCTGAAGCACCTGGTTCTGCTGTTTCTTCCTCATCGCCTAAAAGTCCCGGAATCATAGTTGGGACAATCACAACTGCCGCAATAATAAGTGCGAGCACAAACGTGGTAATCACGAAACTTTTATTCTTAAAATAATTATCAAGTTCAAATTTTAAAACGGTCAAAAACTGTTTCATTACTCGTCACCTGCCTTTTCTACAAATATGTCATTCAGTGACGGTTCATACAGACCAAAGTATTCCAAATCCACGCCTTGTTCTACTAGGCGTTTTAGAATATCTGCTTTGTTGCCATCCTGTTTCTTGCGAACAATCACACGGTCTTTCTGTACCTTTTCTACATCTAACAGGTCTGTAAATGTTTCTTGCAAACGCTTGGCAAGTTCCTCCGGTGTCTCTTCCAGACTGGATAAAACAAGGCGGTCCTGCCCAAATTCACGCTTAATATCTTTTAAACTACCGCTAAGCACAACATCCCCATGATTTAAAATCGCAATATCATCACAGAACTCTTCCACATAACTCATCTGATGACTTGAGAAAATCACAAATTTGCCTTCCTGTATCTGCTCTTTGATAACATCTTTTAGAATCTGCGCATTGACAGGGTCTAAACCCGAAAATGGTTCATCAAAGAAAATAAGCTGTGGCGATGTCAGCAATGTCTGTGCCAACTGTACCTTCTGCTGATTTCCTTTTGAAAGTGTCTCCAGTTTGCGCTCTTCATATTCTGCCACACCCATGCGCTCGAGCCACTTTTTCATCTGTGCCTTTGCATCCTTTGCATTCATCCCACGTAATTGAGCTAGATACACGAGTTGCTCGCCTACTTTTTTCTTTGGATAGAGTCCGCGCTCTTCCGGCAGATATCCAATCTGATAATCCTTCGTTGCAAACGGCTTGCCATCGATTGTAATCGTTCCGCTGTTTGCTTTAAACACATTCATTAATATTCTAATTGTCGTCGTCTTTCCGGCTCCGTTTCTTCCAAGAAGTCCTAGTGCACGTCCACTCTCCACGGAGAATGATACACCATGAAGCACTTCTGTTTCACCGAAAGACTTTCGTAAGTCTTTTACTTCTAGTTTCAATGAAATCACCTCATATTATAAAGATAATTTAAGGATACAACTATTGTATCCTTAATGCAAATATAATTTAAATTTTACGCAGTAGGGCAACTGTCTCAACATGCACCGTATGCACGAACTGATCCACTGCCACGGCCTTCACCACTTTATACCCTTTCGCCTGTATCATCTCCAAATCTCTCGCCAGACTCGTCACCTTACAAGAGATATACACAATCGTATCCACTCCATAATCCAGTATCTTTGGCAATGCCTTCGGATGAATACCGTCTCTCGGCGGGTCAAGCACAATCACGTCCGGCTTCTCTTCTATCTCATCCAACACTTTAAATACATCGCCAGCTAAAAACTTGCAGTTCGTGATACCATTGTGTGCGGCATTCTCATTGGCAGCTTCCACTGCTTCTTCCACAATCTCCACACCAATCACCTTCTCTGCAACCGGAGATAGAATCTGTCCAATCGTTCCCGTTCCACTAAAGAGGTCATACAGTGTTTTTCCTTTCATATCTCCAAGATAATCTCTCACAGTACTGTATAACACTTCTGCTGCACGAGAGTTTGGCTGAAAGAAAGAAAACGGTGTAATCTTGAATTCCATACCAAGTAATTTTTCATAAAAACAATCTTGTCCATAGAGCACACGTGTCTCATCACTCTGCACCACATCCGAGAGGGAATCGTTTAGAATATGAAGAATTCCAACAATCTTTCCTTCTAATTCAAGTGCAAGAAGCGCCTCGACAAGCGGTGTTAAATCATACTCTTCCTGTGTGGTTGTCACAAGATTCACTAATATTTCTCCCGTAATATCCCCACGGCGAAGTAACAGATGGCGCAAATATCCCACATGCTGCATCTTCTTATAATAAGAAACATTCCTCTCTTTAAAATACTCAAGCACGCAGACAAGAATCTTGTTCATATCTTCATGCACCAGTTTACAATCAAACGCAGTCAGCACATCATAGGTACTACCCTTCTTATGTAAACCGAGTGACAATGGACCATCCTTATACTCATCACCAAAAGAAAATTCCATCTTATTGCGATATGCGAATTCCTTTGGACTGGCCTTCACGCCCTCAAACTCATAATCACCTACGATAGCCGCATCCAGAATCTCCTTCACCTGAGCCTCTTTCATCTTCATCTGGTCTTCATATGACATTGTCTGATACATGCAGCCTCCACAAGCCGGAAATATACTGCACACCGGTTTTCTAGTCTCTAATGGTGAGTTTTCCAGCACCTCTAGCAGGCGTCCCTCTGCCTTACCTTTTCTCATCTTGTTCACGGCAAATCGAATCTTCTGCCCCGGAATTCCGTTTTTGACAATCACGTTCTTCTCTTCTCCATCCACAGATACGATTCCCTTGTTTGGGAATTCCACTTTCTCTATGAAACCTTCGTACACTTGTCCTTTTTTCATTTATCTCTCCTATCACCTAAAAACTCGCCCGCGCATTTTCCGCGAGCGAGCTTTTTCCTACTCTCCTAGATATCTTCTTCCTCGAAGTAGTCATCTTCGAAATCGTCTTCAAAGTCCTCTTCGAAATCTTCCAAATAATCTGGTGCAAAGTAACGATAT
>JAZNHX010000097.1:0-3284 GCA_045577115.1 Faecalimonas sp.
TTTCTTCATGGCGAAGAGATTACAAAAGAAGATCTTGATGCCATCAGTGGTGACAGTGAGATTATGATTCTTGAGGGTGAAGCACACAGCATTTGGGCAAACTCCAAGCTTCTTGAGCGTCATGGTATTACGGATGATATCGTTGACCCTGTACCTGGGCTTAGTTACTATGTGCGTAAGGACGGACATGTAACAGGAAATATATTTGAAGCTGCAGCTGAAACCCCTTTTCTGATTGATGGAGCGGAGCAGCTGACAGATGAACAAATAGATGCCGCATTAAAACGTTGGATTGATTTTTCTGAAAATGCAGGTGTTGTGGGTGTCTTTGATGCCGGTATTCCGGAATGTAATGATTTCCATGAGAGAGTTTACAAACGATTGAAAAAAATGGACGAAAAGGGAGAACTTCCTGTTTATATTGACGGCTGTTATGTAATCACTCAGCCTCGACAGGTGCCGGAGGCAATTGAGAACCTTAAGCGGTTTAAGAGTGAATATAATACGAAGCATCTGAAAGTTCATACCTTAAAGATTTTTAATGACGGAACCTTGAAGATTGAAACGGCAGCACTTGTGACACCTTATGATGATACCGGGGAAAAGGGAACGGCAGCCTTTAACAAAGACCAGATTGCAGATCTTCTTATGCAGCTTAATGAAGCAGGGCTTGATTTGCATTTGCATACTGTTGGTGAAGGAGCGTCCCGCAATGTACTTGATGGTGTGGAGATTGCCAGGAAGAAGCTGGGTGATAAGTATAATGTGAAGGTTACATGTGCTCATCTGGAGATTCAGGATGATGCGGATATTGACCGCTTCGCCAAACTAGGTGTGAATGCCAATTATACACCTTGGTGGCATGCAGGTAACATGGGAGGAAATCCCTATGATACATGGCGAGTGCTACTGGGTGAGAGTCGGGCTAAGAAAATGTATCGATGTAAATCGGTCTGGAAAAGCGGAGCGAATGTTACATGGTCTTGCGATGATATCCACTATGGCGACTTTAACAACTGGAGTCCGTATCTGGGTATGGAGGTCGGCATGACAAGGTGGATAAACAAGAATACCAGAGCAGCCGAACTAAATTGGACTGTCGGACCGTATCCTTCTTCCGACGAGCAAATGAGTATAGAAGAAATGATAATTGGTTATACTATAAACGGAGCGAAGCAGTTAGGTATTGAAGATACCAAGGGCTCCATTGAGGTTGGCAAGGATGCAGACTTTATTGTATTTGACAATGACCTGCTTACAGCTAAGAAGGAAGGCTTTAGCTATAATAAACCAACAGAGGTATATTTCTGTGGCAAAATAAGAAAGTAGAGTGAGTAATGAAAAAGTTATTTACAATCGATGATTTTATGATAGCTTTCATCTCTGCGTTGGGATATGGCTTTGGCTATAATATTCCGATGTATTTTGGCTGGTCACGGTTTGCGTGCATAGTGACCTGCTTTGCTCTCGGAATTGTGATTGAAGAGATCATCAGTAAGATTGTTTTTAGCAAAATCATCCAGCAAAAAACACTCAACCGGGTAATCACTTATGTGGTAATCCTGCTCGTTTTCATAGTCGCCGAGTTTGTGTCCCTGCGTTTGCTGGACACGTCCCTGATGGAAGATCTGGAGGAGGAGTTTGCTTGGGTTGTGGGTCTTCCTATTGTCGGCTTTGTGGTGAACTTGTGCATCCGTGGATATCGTGTCCGACAGATTCGCAAAGTTTACGGGGATGGAAGTGAAGGCTATATATTTGATCTGGACAAAGAAGATGTTGAGGACATGAACAAACAGAATAAACCGATTATAGGTTCCTATGATGAAGATCTTGCCATAAAGACAAAAACGGGCATCTATGTAGGCGAAAAAAACAAGGATATTATAAATTATTTTGGTATACCTTATGCAGAAGGGCCGGTGGGTAATCTGAGATGGAAAGCACCAAGACCGCTTCCTGAGTCGAACAACGTATTTGAAGCAAAAAATTATGGTCCCTCGCCTATACAGGTTGAGCATGGAGGTGCGATTCTCAAACATCATCGGCAGAGCGAGGATTGTCTTACCTTGAATATTAGTGTTGCAGAAGATAGTTCAGAATCTCTAAAACCGGTTCTGGTGTTGTTTCACGAGAGTGATTTTTCCAGTGGGGGTTCAGCCGATCCCTTACTGGAAGGTGACAATTTTGTTACTAATCATTCGGATATTGTGTTCGTCAGCTTCAACTATCGCCTCGGAATTTTCGGTTTTATTGATTTTTCGGAGATCCCGGGCGGGGAAGACTATCCTGATGCCCTAAATCTTGGGTTGCTTGATCAGATTGCCGCATTACAATGGATAAAAGAAAATATTGCGTCCTTTGGGGGCGATCCTGACCGTATTACGGTGTTCGGCGTTGACTCTGGCGCAACATCCATCATACTACTTGCAGCCTCTAAGAGAGCAAAGGGATTATTTAACAGAGCCTTCGCTTATAATGCAATTATAGAATCTGTCTATGACACTCCAAAGGAATCCAGGATGGTGGCAAAGGATTTGTTGAAGGAAACACAGACTACCACAATGGAGGAGCTTATAAAGCTTGATTCAGGAGTTTTGAAAGACGCGGCACAAAAGCTTTGGAAGAATGCATGCATTCCAACCTGCGATGGGAATTTAATTCCTTCCGATATCTATCAGGCTCTTTCAGACGGTGTCGCTTCGGGCATTGAGTTTGTCATTGGTATTCCCGGCAATCAAATGCAGGAAGTCAAATCCTTTCTCGGAGCTAAGAAGTATATGAAGGCGGTATTGTTGGCCGTGGAAGATATAAAGAATCAATTGGATGAAAACACATATAACAAGGCAAAGGCATGTGTTGAGGAACAGATGGAATCATCCACTGAGTTGGAAGTTAATTCAGAACTTGTAAATCAATGGGCTGCGCTATGTATCTATCGCGTAGCGGAAAGGCTAAAACAAGGCGGCAATCAAGTTCATATGATATACTGGGACGAAAAAGCGCTTATCGAGAAATTGGGGACAGGCACAGTCGATGCAACCGGAATAATACTTGGAAATAGTGAAGCATTGCAGATGTATGGCAGTGTAATTGATAAGGATTTGTCTGAGATACTTCAAAGCCTGCTAAAGAAATTCGTCAGCAGAGAGGCTCTGGAGTTTTATCGCAATGAGATTTATGGAATGGACGCTTTTGAATGGGAGCCGTTCCCTAAGGCGCTCATAGTTTCGGACGGAAAATTAGTGTGCGACACAATCGCAGACAGAATAACATAAGTATATGTT
>JAZNHX010000098.1:0-5872 GCA_045577115.1 Faecalimonas sp.
GAAAATGATGTTCAGCAAAAAGACAAAGAAATGTATGATTTGAAGCATGAGCTGATATCAACACAAATTCGTTCAGGTAATCTGGAGCAAGAGATTGAACGATTAAAAGAAGAGAATCAACAATTGCAGATGCAGATTGTAAAATTAGAAACAGAAAAGAAAAATCAATGGAAATAGAATCTCGTATGCGGGATTCTATTTTGATAATTAGGATAATTGGAGTGTAGCATGACAAAACAGGTTGAAATTCTATCACCGGCAGGTTCATATGAAAGTTTAAAAGCAGCCATAGCAGCGGGCGCAGATGCGGTCTATATTGGCGGCTCTCGTTTTGGTGCAAGAGCATTTGCTAATAACCTGCAGGAGGACAAGTTGTTAGAAGCAATCGATTATGTACACCTACACGGCAGAAAGATTTATCTGACTGTTAATACCTTGTTGAAAGAAAAGGAATTGCAGGAAGAACTTTATGAGTATCTGCTTCCATACTATAGGCAAGGTCTAGATGCAGTTATTGTTCAGGATATCGGTGTGCTTCAGTTTGTAAAAGAACATTTTCCAGATTTGCCGATTCATGCAAGCACACAGATGACAATCACGAACGTTCTTGGTGCAAAAATGTTGGAAGAACTTGGCGTGGAGCGTGTTGTAACTGCAAGAGAACTGCAGATTGATGAAGTTGCAGAGATTAACAGACACACGAACGTGGAGATTGAAAGCTTTGTTCACGGTGCTCTCTGTTATTGTTATTCCGGACAGTGTCTTTACAGTAGCCTTATAGGTGGACGAAGCGGTAATCGCGGACAATGTGCACAACCATGTCGTTTGCCATACAAGGTTGGCAATGACAAGGATACGCAGTATATCATGAGTCTCAAGGATATGTGCACGTTGGAATATATTCCGGAACTTGTAGAAGCGGGCATTTATTCTTTAAAAATAGAAGGACGAATGAAAAAACCGGAGTACGTGGCATTAGTGACAGCCATGTATCGCAAATATGTAGATTTGTATTTTAAAAAAGGTAAAAAAGGTTTTCGTGTGGCTCCAAAAGACCGTGAGATGTTGATGGACCTATATAATCGTGGCGGTTCTCATGGCGGATATTATCATACAAAAAACGGTAGGGAGATGTTATCTCTTACAAGACCGAACCATGCGGGTGTTCCTGCACTACAGGTTCTTCGAAGCAATGGAAAAAATGTGTCTGTAAAGGCACTTGTGGATATTCACAAAGGAGATGTCATTGAGCTATCGGACGGTGCAGAGAATTATACATTTTCAGTTGATGTAAAAGCAGGGCAGAATGTGAACATCATCACACACAAGAAGCAACTATTCCAAAAGAATGCGATTCTCAATCGTACAAGAAATGAACAGTTAATTACAGACATTCATGAAAACATTATAAAAAGTGATATCAAAGAAAAGATAAATGGTAAATTAATTCTTTCTTCGACAGATTTCGCTAAATTGACAGTGTCGTATGGTGATATAATCGTGGAGTTATCGGGTGATGTTGCACAGGAAGCAATCAATCAGCCAATGGATGTTGCTCGAATTGAAAAACAGATGCGTAAGACCGGTAACACACCGTTTGCGTTTGAAACATTAGATATTGAACTACATGGCAATCTGTTTATTCCGATGCAAAGTCTCAATGAACTTCGAAGAAACGCCTTGGAGGAATTAGAAAGACGGATTGTTAATGCATACAGAAGGAATGAGGGAATCGAACCCTCACCCAAAATTCTGTCTACAGAAATTACAGATATATTGGAAAAATATAAAGAATCCAAAGAATTAAAGGCAGCAGAGTTTATTAACGTATATGTTGAAAAACATGAACAATTCCATGAAGCAATAGAAACTGCGTTTGTAAGAAGAGTTTATTTGGATTGTAATACAATTGACTGTGTTTGGAAGAACGATTCTGTCAACGCTCTAATTCGTCAGGTGCATGACGCAGGCAAAGAAATCTATTTTTGCATGCCGCATATTTTTCGAAAAGATACGATTCGAAAATATGAAGAATATTATGAGCATATTTTTGAACAAAATTGGGATGGTATATTGATTCGAAATTATGAAAGTTACGAATTCCTAAGAACGCATTCATGTGAAAAGAATATTGTAACGGATTATAATCTCTATCAATTCAATAGCTATGCCAAGAACTTTTGGATGAATGAGCAGGTGGAATCCACAACGGCTCCACTGGAACTCAACTACAGGGAACTTCAAAATGTAGGATTAGAGAACAGTGAACTTATCGTATACGGATATCTTCCGATGATGATTTCGGCGCAGTGTATTAAAAAGACAACTGAAGGGTGTAAGAAGCAAAAAGGAACGCTTACATTCAAAGACCGTTATCAGAAGACATTTACTGTTAAGAATCATTGCGATTATTGTTACAATATGATATACAACACGGCACCGCTTGTCTTGACGGATCAAAAGTCTGAGATTGAGAGTCTGACTCCAAAGGCTCTGCGTCTTAATTTTACAATAGAAGATAGAAAAACAATGAAAGATATCTTGCGTTTGTATGAAGGTGTATTTGTAAAAGGCGACCGTTCTAAGGAGCCGGATATTGAATTTACAAGAGGACATTTCAAACGAGGTATTAAGTAGGTGAAAAATTGGCTAACATTATAGTAGGGGTTGCAAAATACATGATGATTTTGCTGATTGCCTTATATGCGTATCATTGCTTCGCCATCTTTGCATATGAAGATGACAGCATGAAGAAGCGTGTATTACACAACCAGAGAGTGCTAATGTTCATGATTCATTTCATGGCATTTGCAGGCATGTATTTCAAAACCGATGAGAACAAAATTTTAATATTTTATCTAGCACAGGTTCTTTTGCTTGCTGCGACCATTTGGTTCTACGGAAAATTTTATCCTAAAGTGTCAAGACTGATTGTAAACAATATGTGCATGCTTCTTAGTATCGGCTTTATCATGATTACAAGACTGTCTTATAATAAGGCGGTAAAGCAGTGCATCATTGTGGCAGGAGCCATGATTATCAGTTTTTTAGTTCCGATTATCATTCGAAAGATGAAGCGTTTATCGGATTTGAAGATGTTGTATGCACTGATTGGCATTGTCGCACTTGGGGCAGTTGTTGTAATCGGACGAGTTTCAGGAGGTGCGAAGCTTGGCTTTGAAATTGCCGGGTTTGGTATTCAACCATCGGAGTTTGTGAAGATTCTATTTGTCTTTTATGTGGCTTCCAGCCTGAAAAAGAGTACAGCATTTAAAGATGTTGTAATGACAACCATTGTTGCAGCTTTTCATGTGTTGATTCTGGTGGTGTCAAAGGACTTGGGCGCCGCACTGATTATCTTTGTTGTGTATCTGGTGATTTTGTATGTTGCAACCAAACAACCATTATACACAATCGCAGGACTTGCGGCAGGAAGCGTCGCTGCGGTAGCGGCATATCATTTATTTAACCATGTCAGGGTACGTGTACTTGTGTGGCAGGATCCATTTGCCGTGTATGACAGAGGCGGATATCAGGTTGCGCAGTCCTTATTTGCAATTGGGACAGGCAGTTGGTTTGGCACGGGACTTTTCCAAGGAAAAGCAGATGCCATTCCAGTGGCGGATGAAGACTTTATCTTTTCTGCAATTGCGGAAGAGATGGGGCTCATATTTGCACTATGTTTGGTTTTAATCTGTGTGAGCTGTTATATTATGTTTTTGAATATCGCGATGCAGCTCCGCAATCGTTTTTATAAATACGTTGCACTGGGACTTGGAACCAGTTACATTTTCCAGGCGTTTTTGAATATTGGAGGCGTGACAAAGTTTATTCCATCTACCGGTGTGACACTTCCACTTGTCAGTTACGGTGGAAGCTCCATTATGAGTACGTTAATTATGTTTGCAATCATTCAGGGATTGTATATTTTGAAAGAAGAAGAGGAAGAAGAGATTGAAAGGAAGAGACAACAGAAGGAAGCGAGAGAGCAGAAGGAACGACGAGATCGACAT
Organism: Faecalimonas sp.; assembly: GCA_045577115.1. Taxonomy (GTDB): domain Bacteria; phylum Bacillota; class Clostridia; order Lachnospirales; family Lachnospiraceae; genus Faecalimonas. Next base: position 4,014 of record JAZNHX010000098.1, read on the forward strand.
CATATCGCTCAATCTGGAAGAAGAGAGACGTCCCCGCAAAGGTCCGTCAAAGACACAAGGCCGCAAGGTACAAGACGAGTCCAAACAAAAGAAAACAAACAACAAAGAACTCATTAGAGTTACCTACCTGTTTGTCGGAGTATTTCTTGTAATGATGGGGTACATGGTGTACTTCAATGTGGTTCGAAGTAAAGATATTATCAATAGTCCTTACAATGTGCGTCTGGATTCTATGGCAGACCGCGTTGTGCGAGGTAAGATTCTGGATAGAGATGGAAATGTTTTGGCTGAGACGGAAGTGGATGAAGATGGAGACGAGAAGCGAGTTTATCCTTACGGTGAATTATATGCCCATGTAGTTGGTTACGATTCAAAGGGTAAGTCCGGTTTGGAATCGGCGGAGAATTTTAATTTGCTCACATCAAATGCTTTTTTTGTAGAAAAATTTGTAAAAGAATTTCAGGAAGAAAAGAATGTGGGTGACAGTGTAGTCACAAATTTGGATACTAATCTGCAACAGGCGGCATACAATGCGCTTGGCAGTTACAAGGGTGCCGTTGTTGTCATGGAAGTCAGCACAGGTAAAATCTTATCTATGGTTTCAAAACCGGATTTCGACCCGAACACAATTGGAAAGAATTGGGAAAACATTACATCCGGCGAAGAAAGCGTGCTCCTGAACCGTGTTACGCAGGGCGCATATGCTCCTGGTTCAGTGTTTAAATTAGTGACAACACTTGCATACATGCGCGAAAATAATGCGTATGCCAATTACAGTTATACGTGTGAAAGTGAAATCGAGCATGAAGGAACCACGATTCATTGTGCGAAAAATCGCAAGCACGGTGAAGAAGATTTGCTTAGCTCGCTTGCAAATTCGTGTAATACATCATTCAGCAATATCGGGTTGAGATTAAATATTTCAAAGTTCCAGAATACTGCGAATGAGTTATTATTTAACTCGAAATTACCAAGTGTATTGCCGTATTCTCAGAGTAAGTTCCAGTTAGGAATCGATGCGTCATCCGCAGAGATTATGATGACTTCCATTGGACAGGGAAAGACACAGATGAGTCCGTATCACATGGCGCTTATCACATCAGCAATAGCAAATGGCGGCATTCTGATGGAACCATATCTGGTAAACCATATCGAAAATTACACCGGCGGTGTGATTGAGAAAAACATGCCTCATAAATACGCACAACTGATGAGTTCAGAAGAAGCGGCACAGTTAAAAGAATATATGATGGCGGTTGTATCTTCCGGTACAGCCGCTGCGCTGAATGGACAGAGTTACACAATCGCAGGTAAGACCGGAACTGCAGAGTATAGTAGTGATAAAGAAAAGGCACATTCTTGGTTTGCGGGATTTACCAATGTAGATAATCCGGATTTGGCAATCTGTGTTGTGGTAGAGAGTGCAGATAATTCTGGAATGAGTGCTGTTACCGTCACAAAAAAAATACTGAATGCTTATTACAATTAAATGTGGAGAAAATCTATGAAGTATTATCACGCGCTCTATATGAGCGAAGAACTGATTCAAAAAAAAGCAGAGATAATAGAAAAAATTGAAAAAGATAAATGGCAGATGAAAACGTATCTAATTGTTCTTGCAAAAAATGAGAAAAATCATTTGGAATATTTTCATTCGGTCTTATTACTTCAAAAATGTATTTCCAAAGAGAATTTATTCGTCGTTGGAATTGCTAATGGAGAATTAGGTGCGATGGAACTCATTGAAAAAATCATGCAGGAAGTGTATGATGAAACAAAAGGCACGGATATCAGAGGATATATCGTGCAAAAACAAAAAGAGTATGAAGAAGGAAATGTATAGGTGTAAAGATGCTACA
>JAZNHX010000099.1:0-11058 GCA_045577115.1 Faecalimonas sp.
AAATTTAACTATTGTAGTAGTACAATGAAAATTAAATAAGGAGGTGCTCCTGTGCAATTAGTTAACGCAATATTAGCTGTAGTAATTGCAACTGTTGTAGCATCGATTGTTACGAATAAAGTAACCATCTCAAAACTTAAGAATGATGCAGAGTCTAAACTTGGCAATGCAGAAGCAAAGGCGAGAGAGATTATCGATGACGCGATCAAGACCGCGGAAGCTACAAAGAAGGAATCTCTGTTGGAAGTAAAAGAAGAGTCTATCAAAGCAAAGAACGAGCTCGAGAGAGAAACGAAAGAACGAAGAGCAGAGTTACAACGCTATGAGAAGAGAGTGCTTTCGAAAGAAGAAGTTCTTGAAAAGAGAGAAAGTGCAATCGAACAAAGAGAGACTCAATTTGCAACAAGAGAAGAGCAAATGAGACAGCGTGAAGCAAAAGTTGAAGAACTCAGCAAGCAAAGAGTACAGGAACTCGAAAGAATCTCAGGATTAACCTCCGAACAAGCAAAGGATTATTTGTTAAAAACTGTTGAAGAAGATGTAAAACATGATACTGCGAGACTAATCAAAGAATTAGAAACGCAGGCAAAGGAATAAGCCGGTAAGAAGGCGCGAGAGTATGTCGTGAACGCAATTCAAAAGTGTGCGGCAGACCATGTTGCTGAGACTACGATTTCAGTTGTGCAGCTTCCTAGTGATGAAATGAAAGGTCGTATCATTGGTAGAGAGGGACGTAATATTCGTACACTTGAAACGATGACAGGTGTAGAACTGATTATCGACGATACACCGGAAGCTGTTGTGTTATCAGGATTTGATCCGATCAGAAGAGAAGTTGCAAGAATTGCTCTTGAGAGATTGATTGTGGATGGACGTATTCATCCGGCAAGAATCGAAGAGACCGTAGAAAAAGCACAAAAAGATGTTGAAGTAATGATTCGTGAGGAAGGTGAAGCGGCAGCATTAGAAGTAGGTGTCCATGGAATTCATCCTGAACTCGTTCGTTTGTTAGGAAGAATGAAATTCAGAACAAGTTATGGACAAAATGCATTGAAGCATTCTATTGAAGTTGCTCAGTTGGCTGGACTACTTGCCAGCGAAATGGGGCTTGATGTCAGATTGGCAAAACGAGCAGGTCTTTTACATGATATTGGTAAGTCAATCGACCATGATGTGGAAGGCTCACATATTCAGATTGGTGTTGACCTTTGTAAGAAATACAAGGAATCAGCTACTGTGATTAACGCAGTGGAATCTCATCACGGAGATGTAGAACCAACATCATTAATTTCTTGTCTTGTACAGGCAGCAGATGCAATCTCTGCAGCCAGACCGGGTGCAAGAAGAGAAACATTAGAAACATATACAAACAGATTAAAACAATTAGAAGAAATCGCCAACTCATATAAGGGTGTCGATAAGTCTTTTGCTATTCAAGCAGGTAGAGAGATTCGTATCATGGTAGTTCCGGAACAAGTGTCTGATGCAGACATGGTACTAATGGCTAGAAATATTTCGAAACAGATTGAATTTGAATTGGAATATCCAGGTCAAGTGAAAGTAAATGTAATTCGCGAGTCGCGTGTTACAGACTATGCAAAATAGTTACAGGCAATAATGAGAACCCTTGCAAATGCGCAGGGGTTCTTTTGTTAATAATTTATATATTTACATGATTATTTTTGTGAAAAACTACCAATAAGAACACCTTTCGGAATGTGGGAAAAAATCGAAAAAACAACTATAAAGGAGACCAATACAATGAAGATACAGCGAAAGGATCGCATTCTCAAATTGCTTGCAGAGAATGGCATGATGAAGGCGGGAGATTTTGCAGAGATATTCCAAGTGTCCATGGAAACCATCCGACGGGACTTGAATGAACTGGAAGAAGCTAAAATGATTCGCCGTGTACATGGTGGCGCAGTTTTGTATACAGAGTATGGAGTTGAGCCGGATTATACATACAGAACCCTTGCAAACTATAATGATAAGATTCGTATTGCACATAAGGCGGCAGAGATGGTCAAGGATGGAGACAGTCTGATCATTGATGTTGGAACGACCACTTTGGAGTTTGCGAAATTCCTGAAAGAGAAGAAAAATCTCACGGTTTTTACCAATTCTCTCAAGATTGCAATGGAATTAATGGGTGAAAAGTCGATTACAGTGCTTCTTTTGGGCGGAAAAGTGCGTTGTGGGGAAGGTACCACTTCCGGTTTCTGGTCGGAGCAGATGATGAAGGAGTTTCATGTCGACAAACTATTTTTGGGAGTAGGAGCACTGGTGCCGGAGTATGGCATTATGGATTATCACATGGAAGAAACGAATCTGAAAAGAGCATGTGTGAAGAGTGCAAAACAAGTCTATGCGCTCGCGGATTATAGCAAATTTGGAATCAAAGCACTGAATCAAGTGTGTGGAACAGACGAGTTGGATTATATAATAACCGATGAAAAAACAGATAAAAAGATGTTGCGAGAACTGCGAGAAAAGGGAATCCAAGTCATCATTGCGTAGTCAGACAACGCAACGGCGTTGTGTGGGAAAATGTGGGATACACACAGCACCCCACATTTTCAACTGTGAAAATTCATAAAAATGCACAAAAAACACCTAAAAACCCAACTTGCTAAGAAAAAGGTTTTATGCTATGTTATATGAGTTAAATAATGTAGAAAAAGGACGGAGGAATAAAAAATGATAAAGACGGATGTAGTTGTAATTGGTGCCGGCGCAGTCGGATGTGCAATTGCACGAGAGTTATCAAAATACAATGTAGACGTAATTGTAGTGGATAAAAGAGACGATGTTGGTGGCGATGCTTCCAAGTCAAACAGTGCAATTATACATACAGGATATGATGCAGCCCCGGGAACATTGGAATCTCAACTGGTTGTTGCGGCGAATCCAATGTACGACCAATTGACAAAGGACTTAGAGATTCCTTTTGAACGTATCGGTGCAGTACTTCCTGCATTTACAGATGAGCAGTTCGAACAGTTACCTGCAATCAAGGAGAAAGCGTTCAAGAACCATGTATATGATGTGGAATACCTCTCTAAAGAAGAGATTCTTGCAATGGAGCCGGAATTGAATCCAGAGGTAAAAGGTGGATTATATATTCCGAGAGAAAGTATCATTGACCCATTTATTTTGGTACAGGCACTTGCAGAGAATGCAAATGAGAATGGTGTTACATTTATGCTTAATACAGAAGTAACAGATATTAACGTAGAAAATGGTGCCATCAAATCTGTAGAGACTACTGCAGGTACGATAGAGACTACATATGTTGTAAACGCAGCGGCTCTTCATTGCGATGATATCGCCGCAATGGTTGGCAAGGCTGATTACAAAGTGGTAGCACGTAGAGGACAGTTCTACATCTTAGATAAGAATACAAGCTGTCAAGTGAAGAAGATTGTTCTTCCGATTCCTACGAAGGTAACAAAGGGTAAACTCATGTGCCCAACCATTCATGGCAATATGTTGGTAGGTCCTACGGCAGAAGATTTGACTGATAAAGTAGATTCATCTGTAACAACAGAAGGATTAAACAGTATTTATGCAGATGTAAGCAAGATGATTCCAAATGTGAATCTTCGTGATACTATCACACAGTACAGCGGACTTCGTCCAAACCGTAATCCGGAAGGTTTACATGTAGATGTTTATGATGACCTGGCAGGTTATGTAAACTTATCAGGTGTTCGTTCAACAGGATTAACCTTATGCGTGGCAATGGGTAAATATGTAGTTGAGAAATTAAAAGAAATCGGTATGGATGTTGTGTTGAAGGACAACTTCAAAGCAACCAGAAAAGCAATTCCGATTTTCCATGAGATGACAAGAGAAGAGCAGGAAGCAATCATCAAAGAAGATCCGCTCTATGGAACAATCGTTTGTCGCTGTGAAACCATTACAGAGGGCGAGATTATGAGAGCAATTCACAGACCATTGGGTGCTCGCACAGTAGATGCTGTAAAGAGACGTGTCAGAGCAGGTATGGGACGTTGCCAGGGCGGCTTCTGTGGTCCAAAAGTAATTGAGATTCTTGCGAGAGAGTTACAGGTTCCGACAGAGCAGATTAATAAGAACCTAGACGGCTCTTATATGGTTGTTGGAAAGAACAAGTAATGGAAGAACGGAGGAGAACAGATTATGTATAGATTAGAATGTGATGTGGCAATCGTTGGCGGTGGTCCGGCAGGTCTCTCAGCAGCAGTTGCAGCAAAGAAGCAAGGCGCAGAAAAAGTTCTGGTTATCGAGAGAGATGAAAGCATAGGCGGAATCCTGCAACAATGTATTCATCCGGGATTCGGACTTTCTTATTTCAAAGAAGAACTCACCGGTCCTGAGTATGCAGGAAGATTTGCAAAAGAAGCAGTAGAACTCGGCGTAGAGTTCTTACTGAATTCCATGGTATTAGAAGTGGATGAAAAAGAGAATACCGTTATCTGTGTCAACAAAGAATACGGTATGACAGAAGTAAAAGCAAAAAGCGTCATCCTGGCGATGGGATGTAGAGAGAGAACAAGAGCCAACATTATGATTCCGGGTGCAAGACCGGCAGGTGTGTATACAGCAGGTTCTGCACAGCGTCTTGTTAACCGTCAGAATCAGATGGTAGGTAAGAAGGTAGTTATCTTAGGTTCCGGTGATATCGGAATGATTATGGCAAGAAGAATGACACTGGAAGGAGCAGAAGTTCTCGCAGTTATCGAACTTATGGACTACCTTGCAGGACTTACAAGAAATAAAGTACAGTGTCTGGATGACTTTGGTATTCCACTATACTTGTCTCATACGATTACAAAAATTGATGGTTATCAGAGAGTAAAAGGTGTGTATTTTGCACAGGTTGATGCAAATAAGAAACCAATTCCTGAGACAGAAAAATACATAGAATGTGATACCTTATTATTATCAGTTGGTTTACTTCCGGAAAACGAGCTCACAAGAAAAGCTGGTATTGAGATGAATCCTATCACAAACGGACCAAAGGTAAATCAATATATGCAGACTTCTGCAGAAGGTGTATTTGCATGTGGTAACGTTGTTCATGTCAATGACCTTGTGGATAACGTAAGTACAGAGAGTATCAAAGCAGGAACATACGCAGCACAGTATGCAATGGGAACACTTCCGAAGGAAACAAAGAAAGTAGAGAACATCAGTGGAGAGAACGTTCGTTATCTCTGTCCTCATTCATTGAGTGTTGCAGAAGAAAACGAAAAAGTAACATTATACTTCCGTGTGCTTCGTCCAGAACTGAATGTTACGATTCGCGTAAAATCCGGAGATGATATTATTGCAACGAAGAAGAGACAGCGCGTCAATCCGGGAGAAATGGAAAATATTACATTTGACACCGCGAAAGTCAGTGGTGACAATGTTGTTGTAGAGGTAGTGAAGGAGGCGTAAGGACATGAAGAAAGAAATCATTTGTACAGTCTGCCCTATGGGATGTCACATTCTCGTAGAGGGAGAAGGAGAGAATATCATCTCTGTTACAGGTAACACTTGCAAGCGTGGCGAAGTATATGCATCTGCAGAGTTCTGTCATCCGGTGCGTATCCTGACAACAACTGTAAAAACGAACAGTGAGAAGACACCGCTTGTGCCGGTTCGTTCAGAAAAACCACTTCCAAAAGAAAAGATTATGGATTGCATGGAGGTTATTCGTGCACAGGAAGTGAAAGCGCCGGTATCCGTTTATGATGTGATTGTAGAGAACATCTGTGGCACAGGAATCAACATCGTAGCTACAGGTTCCTTGAACTAGACGTACATAAGGAGACAGAAAACATGGAAAGAAGAGTAGGAACGATATCACGAGGCATCCGTTGTCCGATTATCAGAGAGAACGACGACCTCGCAAAGATTGTAGTAGACAGTGTATTAGAAGCAGCTGAGAGTGAAGGATTTGCAATGCGTGACAGAGATGTCATCGCCATCACAGAATCTGTAGTTGCAAGAGCACAGGGTAATTACGCATCCGTGGATGCAGTTGCAAAAGATGTAAAAGAGAAATTAGGTGGAGAGACGATCGGAGTTATCTTCCCGATTCTGTCAAGAAACAGATTCTCCATCTGCCTCAGAGGAATTGCAAAGGGTGCAAAGAAAGTTATTATCATGCTGAGTTATCCGACGGATGAAGTTGGAAACACCTTAGTTCCGGCAGATAAGATTGAAGAAAGCGGAGTGAATCCATACAGTGACGTGTTGAATCTGGAAGAATACCGCAGATTGTTCGGCAAGAACCTGCATGAATTCACCGGTATGGATTATGTAGAGTACTATGGAGAACTGGTGCAAAGCGTAGGCGCAGAAGTTGAGTTCGTATTTGCAAATAATGCAAAGGCAATCTTAGATTATACCAAGAATGTTCTTGTGTGTGATATTCATACACGCGAAAGAACAAAACGCATTCTCAAAGAGAACGGCGGCGAAAGAATCGTTGGTATGGATGAGATCCTTCGTACATCTGTTGATGGAAGCGGCTATAACTCAAAATACGGTCTGCTTGGTTCTAACAAATCTACCGAGGATGTGATTAAGTTATTCCCGAACGAATGCTTTGACCTGGTAGAAGAGATTCAGAAGCAGATGTTAGATAGAACCGGAAAACACGTTGAGGTTATGGTTTACGGTGACGGTGCATTCAAAGACCCACAAGGAAAAATCTGGGAGCTTGCTGACCCGGTAGTGTCACCTGCTTACACAGAAGGACTTGAGGGAACACCGAATGAGATTAAACTCAAATACCTCGCTGACAACGATTTTGCAGATTTGACCGGAGAGGCTTTGAAAGAAGCTATCTCTAAGAGAATCAAAGAAAAGGGCGAAAATCTTGTCGGCAACATGGCTTCACAAGGAACGACCCCAAGAAGACTTACTGACCTTATCGGTTCGCTCTGTGACCTTACCAGTGGTTCCGGAGATAAAGGAACACCGATTGTACTGGTGCAAGGTTATTTTGATAACTATACAAATTAAAACGGATCTTATTTCCACATTCATAAAGAGATGAGGAAAATAATGATATATTATTCAAGGAGGACGATAAAATGAAGTATGAAGAGCCAAAATTGGAACTAATTGATTTAGTGGCACGCGAAGTATTTATGACTGCTTCAGGACCTATCACGAATCAGGGTGGTGGCGATAGTGGTAACGGATGGGGACCAGGTCCTAATCCAGATGAATTTTAAAAAGGAGGAGAGAATCATGAGAGTAAGATTATCAAATAATTTTATCAAACAACTTGTGGCAGCGATGTTTGCAGTCGCAGTCATTTTGCTTGGAGTATACGTTGGCTCAGGTGATGCAAAGAGCGTACATGCAGAAGATTGGGTAGAAGATGCGTCAGGCAAATTCGGGTATGTAACATATAAAAGTAAAGACACTGTAAAGGAGTATGTAGGAAACAAAGCACCTGAGACAAAAGCTGGTTATGTGTTCGCAGGATGGTACATGGATGCTAAGTGTACTGAGGCCATCAAGAATGATGCGCAAGTAAATGAAACTAATGGGACTACTTTTTACGCAAAGTATGTACCAGAAGGTGTTCTGAGTACAAAGGCTCAGATATCAGAGAATATCGGTGGAGATACTGATACAAGAACCATGAGATTTGTATCTTCAGTAGATGAATTAAATTATCAAACAGTTGGATTTGCATTAAAGTATCAAGAAAATAATTCTAACGAATGGCAAGCCTTTAGAAACGAAGGAAAATATGTATTTTCCAGAATTGAAGCAAATACAGACACTGCCGAATACAAATTCAGTCCAAAGGTAGTGGATACAAAATCTGAATATTTCATTACAGCTACATGGAAGGGTGCCGATGAACTAGGTCTGACAAACGGTACTGGTACTACAACAGACTTTAATACCAATTATTATGTTAGAGCATATTGGGTTACCATGGATGGTGTAACAGTGTATGGTCCGGTTAGATATGTCTCAGTGAACGATGGATTAAATAGTAACATTATCAATGTTGCTGTAAAAGGTGCTACAACCCAATCGGGTACAGTTTCAGTATCAGGATACGAAGGTGCAACGGGAACTGTTGCATATCATGACGGTACATATTCACATGTCAGAATTGATTTAGGAACAGGCAAAGATAGAAGTGCCGTTTTGAAATCTGTGACGAAGTTTACAGTTGATGGTAAGGACGTATATTATCGAAATCTATATACAAAATATGACGGAACAACAGCCAGCGTAGATACATCATGGTATAGCGTTTATGGACAGAATGCCGGAGACTATGTAATTGCAACAAGTGCGGATTTATATGGATTACCAGCTCTTACAAATCCTGAAGATGGCTATAGATTTGCAAATCAAACAGTATATGTAATTGCTGATATTGAGGTAAACAAAGGGACAGCGACTCCTACAGGATGGAATGGTGCGGGCGGCACGGCGTATCCATGGACGCCAATTATAGAATTTTACGGTACTTTTGATGGTCAGGGACATAAAATCGAAGGTATTCAAGTGCAGCAAAGTAGTTCATATTGTGGATTTTTTGGGTATACCAACTCAGGGGAAAATGTTGTAATCAAGAATTTTAGATTAGAGAATAGTTATTTTGGACAATCTGCTGGCTATGGTCTTGGAAGTATTGTTGGATATGGCAAAGGCGGTACTATTCAAAATGTATATAGCGATGCATATGTGAATAAAAGTGGAAGTGCTGGTTTTTATTCGGGAGGTATTGTAGGTTATAATACTACATCACCTATAACCATAGAGAACTGTTGTTACGAAGGAACTTTAACAACAAGTCGAGCTGCTGGTGGTGGTATTCTTGGAAAAGCTGAACAAGCAACAGCAGATATTAAAGATTGTATTATGACCGGAACAATTAACACATCAGCAAATGAAATTGGTGGAATTGTTGGAACTGCTGCAACAACCGTAACAAAGCTTACAATTACAGATTGTCTCTTTGATGGTACGATTAATATTGATACAAATATTGCGGCAGGTACTAAATATATAGGTGGAATTGTAGGTACAAATAAAGCACCATGCGACATTACAACTTGTTTAAATTCCGGAGAATTTACATACACAGGATCAGCAACGATAAACGGTATTTGTCGTGCAGTGGGCGTTAATTCGCACGCAAGCATGTATATTAATCAAGTTTATTTTACAAATGAAGGATTTAATGGTGGAGAAGATTACTATTCTAGTGTAACAATGACAAAAACACCGTTGGTTTATAAGGTGGCTGAAGCTGACATCAGCGGGAAATATGCTTTCTTTAACACATCACTAAACTTTGATGAAAATGGCAAATGGGCTCTTGTAGCAGATGGTACACCTGTATTGAAAACTTTTGCAGCTGAAGTACCTGCATTACCGGAAGTTCCAGAAGATGTGAACATTGATTGGTATAAAGGTGTGGAAAGTTCTACTTATACATTAGGTGATTCTGCAAACGAAAATGATGCAAACGTAAATGCTCTCAAAGGTCTTTCATATCTTGTAAGTGAAGGTATTACCTTTGCTGGAAAACTGTAAATCTTGGTGCAGATGTTACTTTGAATGCTAATGCTCCTGCAACAAGTGAGGAATGGGCTACATACATTAAAGAAAACAATCCTACAGAATGGGAAGCAATTGGTACAACCGACTATGAATTTACTGGAATCTTTGATGGTGGAATGAACAGCATTACAGGTTTATATATGGATAATGATACAATGGGAACCGGATTCTTTAGAAGCGTCGGAGAAGGAAGTACAATCAAGAATCTGAAGATTGAGAACAGTTATTTCAAAGGTACATCCGCTTTCGCATATGTAGGAAGTGTTGTTGGCAACTGTGCAGGTAATCTTCAAAACATCTATAGTAATGCCGTAGTTGATTCGACGGGACACTTCGCAGGTGGAATCGTTGGCCAATTGTGGAATTCTACCAGTACAACTAGCAACCGAACTAAAGTGAGCAACTGTTGGTTTGATGGTGAAGTGTTTATCTCTAGTCATAATATGTGTGGAGGTATTTTTGGAGGTCTTGCTAATGGCTATTTCGCAATGGAGGATTGCTTGAATACAGGTAAAATCAACCATTCTGGATCATCTTATGGTTGGATTGGTGGAATTGGAGGAAGATTGTATGGATTCACAACTAGATGGAATGGAGGAGCCGCTGTTGATTCGGCAAAATACGGTCTTCTAATGGCAAATTGTCTGAATGTTGGCGAGGTGACAAATTCATCAATTGCATCTGTTGGTTCCATAATTGGTGCTGCGGTTGGTGGGACTGTTGCATTAAACAATGTGTATGCTACAAATGAAAGTTACGCATATGGTGATGATAAACAACCAATAGGAATAGGGTCTTACGCTACGCAGCCAAATTTAGTTAACGAGGCAGATATTACAGGAGATAGCGCTACAACCTACTTTGCTCCACTTAGTGTTGAAAATACAGCATGGGTAGTGCAAGAAGGTTCAACTCCTATTCTGAGTATATTTAATAATTAGTAACAAATATATGACACTTGACTGATACGGATTGCATTCGGGTTGGTACGCAAGTGAAACTTCAAGAAGATCAGACTACGTCTGGTCTTCTTTTGGGCTCTACAACAAATGTTGGGGTGTGTGCGGAAAACGGCTGTTTTTAATGACAATATCAAACATTTATGAAGAATGCATTCTTTTCTATTACCAGAGCAGTGTAAAGGAACCTAGTGTTTCTTGAATCCCAATTCACATAAAAGTCACTTGCAAAAAGTATGTTTGAGAAACCATGCACTCTGTGTCTGTAATATATGCTCGACAACTGTGCGAGAGATTCCGGAAAAGACTAAGCAACTGTGTCCAGAGATGATATAAGGGTGGCTGTTACAAAACTCCCGTTGGTCAAACAGTTGTACCAGCCACCCACATTTTCTGTCCTGCAGTTGCAAGGCTTTTCACAGAATCTCACGAGGTTATCTCACACATATTACAGACACAGAGTGCTATTGGTTTCGAGTTTGCTTTTTGCAAGTGTAATATCTTCATGTGAATGGGA
>JAZNHX010000100.1:0-1884 GCA_045577115.1 Faecalimonas sp.
CTGTTGTTTCCTAAGACCGCTTGGCCTCCGACTTGGGAGAGGTAATTGCGCTGATTGGTGCAAACGGTGCCGGAAAGACAACGACACTTCATGCCATCACAGGATTGATCCCTGCAAAATCAGGAAGCATCACATTTGAGGGTGCTGATATCAGAAAGACACAGGGACACAAGATTGTATCTATGGGTATGGCACATGTACCGGAAGGACGCCGTGTGTTTGCTCAGTTATCGGTATATGAAAACCTGAAGATGGGTGCTTATACCAGAAAAGATAAAGAAGAATTCAAAGAGACACTTGAGATGGTATATAAGCGTTTCCCACGTTTGGAAGAGCGTAAGAATCAGCTTGCAGGAACACTTTCGGGTGGAGAGCAGCAGATGCTTGCAATGGGACGTGCGCTGATGTCACATCCGAAAATGATTGTTATGGATGAACCATCGATGGGACTTTCGCCTATCTATGTAAATGAAATCTTCCAGATTATCAAGGATGTCAGCGCAGATGGCGTGACGGTTCTTCTGGTAGAGCAGAATGCGAAGAAGGCATTATCGATTGCTGACCGAGCATATGTATTAGAGACAGGTAATATCATTCTTGAAGGTGATGCAAAGGAACTGATGAATGATGAATCTGTGAAGAAAGCCTACCTTGGCGAATAGTGCTGAAGTGGAGGAAATGATATGAAAAAAGTAGTATTTACAATTGCCAGACAGTACGGAAGCGGTGGAAAAACTGTTGGAAAAATGTTGGCAGACGAACTTGGAATTCCATTTTATAACGATGAGATTCTGCAGATGGCCTCTGACGAAAGCGGAATCTGTATCGAGTTATTTAATCAGGCAGATGAAAAACTTCAAAACAATCCGTTGTTTGGAAGTCAGACCAGAATCTATAAGGGAGGACTTATCACACCGGACAAAGGAGATTTTGTTTCACCGGATAACCTGTTTAACTATCAGGCAAAAGTGATTCAGGAACTTGCTGAGAAGGAATCCTGCGTCATTGTGGGACGCTGTGCGGACTTTGTTTTAAAAGGTCGTGAAGATGTCATGAGTGTGTATGTACACGCACCGATGGATTATTGTATCGCTCGCGGTATGGAGCGCAATTCCATGGACAACAATGAGATGGAGAAATTCATCATCAAGACAGATAAATATCGCGGCAATTTCTATCATTATTACACAGGAAACAGCTGGTATGATGCGAGAAATTATGATCTTTGTCTGGACAGCAGTAAGCTTGGCTTTGACAAATGTGTAGAAGCAATCAAGGCTTATGCAAAGGTTCGATTTGGTGAAGATGTATTCAAATAAAAAATGGGGTGCTTTATGCATCCCATTTTTTGAGTTTCGTTCTCCCAACAAGATAATCAATACTTACATCATAATAGTCAGCAAGTTTAATCAATACATCTACAGGAATATTGATTTTACCAAGTTCATACTTGGAATATGTAGTCTGTTTTACGCTTAAATAATCCGCCAATTCGACCTGTAACTTATCACTATCTTCGCGGAGATTTCTAATGTTCTCGAATTTCATATTAGAGTACCTCACCCATTTTTCTATTATTATAAGAAGTCTGAAAATGACTATTGAAAAAGAGTCTTAACTGGACTAAAATAGAGGGTGGAGAAAGAGAACGCGGGAGGCGCAACATGGAAGAAACTAGACATCAAAAATTCTTGAGAGAGATTATGGGAAGTGACATGGATTTCTTTGAAAAATTCCTTAAGGATTTGTCGGAGGAGAAATTACAGAAATTTTTAGATGAAAATCCGGACTTTTTAAAAGAATAGTATTGCATTTTTCTGAAACCTTATATATAATATAATCACTTTAACACTTTAAAGCGTTGTGGCGTTAAACTTTAAAGCG
>JAZNHX010000101.1:0-10033 GCA_045577115.1 Faecalimonas sp.
CCCTCAAAAGAAATATTTGCATCAACGTAGATACATAACAAAGGCTAAGTTTGATGTCTACTTTTCTATACGTACACCTTTAGGCCAGTTTAATGAACGACAAGATATCTTGAAAGATGTGGCATGGGAAGATTATGCGGAGATTCAAACGAGTTTCAAAAAATTAAAAGAATTATCGAATAATTAAACTTACAGCAGAAGACACGGAACACCCGTGTCTTCGCTCATTTCCGGGAACAATATCACATCGTTTCCAAATGTCCTCACAGGTAAATACCTGACTTGAATAGATAATCAGATATCCAAGCCCATTTCTGGCAGCTAGGAATTCTCCGATCACCACACCCACCAGACACAGTCCGATATTGACCTTCATGTTGCTGACAATGGCAGGAATACAGCTTGGTATGACAACTTTTGTGAGTGCCTGAAATTTATTTCCGCGAAGGGTATAGATCAACTTGATTTTTTCAGGGTCTACTTCGCGGAAACTGGTGGACATGCTCATGATACTTCCGAAAATTGCAACAGACATACCTGCTACAATAATAGTCTTCGGAGTGGCACCGAGCCATACGATAAGGAGCGGAGCAAGAGCAGATTTCGGGAGGCTGTTCAGTACAACGAGAAATGGTTCTGTAATCTCTAACAGTTTCTTGCTAAACCACAATAGAGTGGCAATAAGAATACTGAAGATGGTTACAAGAATAAAACTAACCAGCGTCTCATATAGTGTAATTCCAATGTGCAAGAAGATACTTTTGTCTATTACCATACCCCAGAAGCAGAGTAGCACTTTACTAGGACTACTGAAAATAAAGGAGTCAATGATTCCGAAGTATGCAGTCATTTCCCAAAGGAGTAAAAAGGCCACAAACACAAAAATGCGAGTGAATCTTACAAAGTTGCGGTGCTGTTTTTGCTTTTTCAAAAATAAAAGTTGGTTATTTGAAGGGTTATTCATGCACATTCAACTCCTTCCAGATTGCGTGAAAATATTCGTTAAACTCCGGTGTGTTTCGACGAAGCAGAGGTGTGTTTTTATCTTCTGGGAAATAAATTGGGACAATTGTCTTCACAGAACCCGGACGTTCGGTGAGGACAATCACGCGATCTCCAAGGCTGATGGCTTCCGCAAGGTCATGAGTAACCAAAATAGCAGTGCGATTCTCTTTGCGGATTATCTGACCGATATCATCTCCGACAGTGAGACGTGTCTGGTAGTCCAGTGCAGAAAATGGTTCATCAAGAAGCAGTAAATCAGGCTCTAAAATTAAAGTGCGGATTAGGGCAACGCGTTGTCTCATACCGCCGGAAAGTTCCGAAGGTTTGGCATTTGCAAATTGCTCTAATCCGTATTGCTTTAATAATTTATAAGCTTTTTCCTTCGTGTCTGCAGTGACACTGTGTTGTACTTCAAGTCCGAGAATGATGTTGCGGTATACATTTCGCCATTCCAACAGATGGTCTTTTTGCAACATATATCCAATGTGGTTTCCATTGAGTGTCACCTTTCCGCTTTCGGGAGGAATGAGACCGGAAATAATCGAAAGCAACGTGGACTTTCCGCAACCGGAAGGGCCGACGATACTTACAAAGTCACCTTGCTTTAGTGAGAAGGAAAGATGAGAGAGCGCAAGCGTTTCTCCCTCCATACCATGATAAGCATGGCTGATGTCCTGAAGTTCTAAGATGTTTCCCATGACACACCTCCTTTTTTTAATCAAGACTCGCTCGCGAGTCTTGGTGCGGGATTCGGGTCAGCGTAGCTCACTGTTTTCCAATCCGAATCCCTGCACATCCTCGCGGAGCGTATATCATATGAGAGATATCTCTCTCATATGATATATTTTATGTAGAAAAATGGATTCGGTGCTTGAATGAAAGCAAAGAAAAGAGTATAATCGATAGATAGAATTTTTATGGAGTAAGTTTATGAATTACCAAAAAGAATTGGACAAGTTAATTGAGCGACTTTCAAAAGAGGGAACGGTACCGAAACTTTTGTTGCACAGCTGTTGTGCACCGTGCAGCAGTTACGTTTTGGAGTATCTGTCCAACTACTTTGAGATTACCGTATTTTATTACAATCCGAACATTTTCCCGGAAAATGAATACACCAAGCGCATTTTGGAGCAGCAGACATTAATCAGCGACATGAAAGTGAAGCATCCTGTTTCATTTCTCGCAGGGAACTATGATAGAGACCGATTCTTTCAGATTGCTGAGGGGTTAGAACATCTGCGAGAGGGCGGAGAGCGTTGTTTTAAGTGTTACGAACTTCGCTTAGAAGAGGCGGCCAAGATTGCAAAGGATGCGGGATTTGATTATTTCACAACAACGCTTAGCATCAGCCCATTAAAAAATGCGGATAAGCTAAATGAGATTGGCACAAGATTAGCAGATAAATACGGAGTACAGTATCTGCAGTCTGATTTTAAAAAGAAGAATGGTTACAAGCGTTCAATAGAATTATCGAATGAGTACGGCCTCTACAGGCAGGATTACTGTGGTTGTGAGTATTCATTTAGAGATAGACAGAAACAGAAAGAAGGACAATAATTATGGCACAGCTATGGGGTGGAAGATTTACAAAAGAAACAGACCAACTGGTTTACAATTTTAATGCGTCAATTTCGTTTGACCAGAAGTTTTATGAGCAGGACATCCGCGGTAGCATCGCACATGTGACAATGCTTGCTGAGCAGGGAATCCTGACAGAAGAAGAGAAAGAGCAGATTGTGGAAGGTCTTCAAGGCATTTTAAAAGACGTTCAGGAAGGAACTCTTGAGATATCAGATAAATACGAAGATATCCACAGTTTTGTGGAGGCAACACTGATTGACCGCATCGGTGAGGCGGGGAAGAAGTTACATACCGGAAGAAGCCGTAACGATCAGGTTGCATTAGATATGAAGCTTTATACAAGAGATGAGATTGATGCATTGGACGAGCTTTTGAAAGACCTTCTGAAAGCATTGCTTCAGATTATGAAGGACAATACAGAGACCTTTATGCCGGGATTCACGCATTTGCAAAAAGCACAGCCGATCACCTTGGCACATCACATGGGAGCATATTTTGAAATGTTCAATAGAGACCGCTCGCGTCTTACAGATATATATGACCGCATGAATTATTGTCCGCTTGGATCAGGGGCGCTTGCAGGAACTACATATCCGTTAGACCGTAACCTGACAGCGGAACTACTTGGCTTCTACGGTCCGACCTTAAACAGCATGGATTCGGTTGCAGATAGAGATTACCTGATTGAGTTACTCTCTGCAATGGCAACGATTATGATGCATTTGAGCCGTTTCTCAGAAGAGGTGATTATCTGGAATTCCAACGAATATCGCTTTGTGGAAATCGATGATGCATACAGTACAGGAAGCAGTATCATGCCACAGAAAAAGAATCCGGATATTGCGGAGTTGGTTCGCGGTAAGACGGGACGCGTATATGGAGCATTGATGTCGCTTCTTACTACCATGAAGGGAATTCCACTTGCATATAATAAAGATATGCAGGAGGATAAAGAGTTTGTATTTGATGCAATTGACACAACGAAGGGATGTCTTGCTTTGTTTACAGGTATGCTTCGCACGATGCATTTTAACAAAGAGGTAATGGAAAACAGTGCAAAGAATGGATTTACCAATGCGACAGATGCAGCAGACTATCTTGTAAATCACGGCGTTGCGTTCCGCGATGCACATGGCATTGTCGGACAACTGGTTCTCTACTGCATTGAAAAGGATATTGCACTTGATGATATGACCATGGAAGAATACAAGGCTATTTCTCCGGTGTTCGAAGAAGATATTTATGAGGCAATCAGTATGAGGACTTGTGTGGACAAACGTACGACAATTGGTGCGCCGAGCAAGGAATCAATGGAAAAAGTTATCAAAATTTATGAAAATTACTTGCATTAAATAGAAAAAAGGTTTAGTATTTTCAGAATAGACGACAAGAAGAGAAGAGGAAACATTATGGATAAGAAATTAAGAGTAGGTATTTTAGGAGCAACCGGTATGGTTGGACAGCGTTTTATCGCGCTTTTGGAGAATCATCCTTGGTATGAGGTAGTAACAGTAGCAGCAAGCCCGCGCTCAGCAGGTAAGACATATGAAGAAGCAGTAGGCGGACGTTGGAAAATGAATACACCAATGCCGGAAGGAGTTAAGAATTTAATTGTTGCAAATGTAAATGAAGTAGAGAAGGTTGCGGCAAGTGTTGACTTCGTATTCAGTGCAGTTGACATGACAAAAGAAGAAATCAGATCAATCGAAGATGCATATGCAAAGACAGAGACACCGGTTGTATCTAACAATAGTGCACATCGCTGGACAAAGGATGTTCCTATGGTAGTTCCGGAAATCAACCCGGAGCATTTCGAAGTTATCGAAGCACAGAAGAAACGCCTTGGAACAACAAAAGGTTTCGTGGCTGTAAAACCAAACTGCTCGATTCAGAGCTACGCACCGGTTCTGACAGCATGGAAAGAATTTGAGCCAACCGAAGTTGTGGCAACTACATATCAGGCAATTTCAGGTGCAGGTAAGACATTTAAGGATTGGCCGGAGATGGTGGAAAATATCATTCCATATATCGGTGGAGAAGAAGAAAAGAGCGAGCAGGAACCACTTCGTATCTGGGGCAAGGTCGTTGACGGTGAAATCGTGAAGGCAGATGGTCCGGTTATCACAACACAATGTATCCGTGTTCCTGTATTAAATGGACATACAGCAGCTGTATTTGTAAAATTTGCAAAGAAACCTACAAAAGAACAGCTCATCGACAGAATCGTGAACTTCAAGGGACTTCCACAGGAATTAGAACTTCCAAGTGCTCCAAAACAGTTCATTCAGTACTTAGAAGAAGACAATCGTCCACAAGTTCAGTTGGATGTCAACTACGAAAATGGAATGGGCGTATCTGTTGGACGTATTCGTGAAGACAGCGTATACGATTTCAAATTTGTGGGATTATCACACAATACAGTTCGTGGTGCAGCAGGTGGAGCAATTCTCTGCGCTGAGACATTGACAGCAAAAGGATATATTCAGGCAAAATAAGATTTTGATAGGAAAGACGTAATGTCTTTCCTATTTTTATGTTTTGTGGTATACTGTCAGTTGGTAGGTTTTAAATTGCCAAGAGAGTCAAAAGGAACATATATGGGAAAAGCAGTATACATTGCAGAGAAGCCAAGCGTGGCTCAGGAATTTGCAAAGGCATTAAAACTGAATACAAAGAGAAAAGACGGTTATCTCGAATCGGATGAGGCGATTGTTACGTGGTGCGTAGGACATCTGGTGACGATGAGTTATCCGGAGGTTTACGATGAGAAATATAAAAGGTGGAGTCTTGAGACACTGCCGTTTATGCCGAAGGAATTCAAATACGAAGTGATTCCAAACGTAGAGAAGCAATTTCGTATTGTCAGTGGTCTTCTGAATCGTCAGGATGTGGACACCATCTATGTCTGCACCGACTCCGGGCGAGAAGGAGAGTATATCTATCGCCTTGTGGAGCAGATGGCGAATGTGAAGGGAAAGATAAGAAAACGTGTCTGGATTGATTCGCAGACGGAAGAAGAGATTTTAAGAGGAATTCGTGAGGCAAAGGATTTGTCTGAATATGATAATCTGTCAGCATCCGCATACCTTCGTGCAAAAGAAGACTATCTGATGGGAATCAATTTCTCAAGACTTCTGACGCTCAAATACGGGAACAGTATTTCTTCTTTTATGAATACAAAATATACAGTGCTGTCTGTGGGCCGTGTTATGACCTGCGTACTCGGTATGGTAGTCAGAAGAGAACGTGAGATTCGTGACTTTGTCAAGACACCGTTTTATCGTGTGCTTAGCACCGTCCAACTAGGTGAGAAATCCTTCGAGGGTGAGTGGAAGAGTGTTAAAGGTTCACGTTATTTTGAAAGCTTTGATCTCTATAAAGAAAATGGATTCAAGCAAAAAGAAAAGGCAGAGGAACTGATTGCTTATCTAAGTGAGACACAGCCATTGCAGTGCCTTGTTACAAATGTAGAAAAGAAGGTGGAGAAAAAGGCACCGCCGTTATTATATAACTTAGCAGAACTTCAAAATGAATGTTCCAAGAGATTCAAAATCAGTCCGGATGAGACGCTTCGCATCGTACAAGAATTGTATGAGAAGAAGCTCGTCACCTATCCGAGAACAGACGCCCGTGTGCTATCCACCGCGGTAGCGAAGGAGATTCATAAGAATCTGAATGGACTTGCAAAATATGATATGGCGAAGCCATATCTGCAGGATATCTTGCAGTTTGGAACACATAAGGGCTTAGAAAAGACAAAATATGTGAATGACAAGCAGATTACAGACCACTATGCAATCATACCGACAGGGCATGGTTTGTCTGCATTGCAGAGTGTGTCAAGTACAGCGAAACAGGTGTATGATACGATTGTTAGAAGATTTTTAAGCATCTTCTATCCGCCGGCGGTCTATCATAAGATGAGTATTACCACGCAGATGAGAGAAGAATCATTCTTCTCGAACTTCAAAGTCCTGGCAGAAGAGGGATATCTGAAGGTGATCGGAACATCGAATGACAATGAAGTAGATACAGGTCTGTTTGAATTACTCAAGGAAGTGAAAAAGGGAAGTCTTCTTTCTGTAAGCGAGCTTGCCATCAAAGAAGGAGAGACGACACCGCCGAAGCGTTACAACTCCGGTTCCATTATTCTCGCCATGGAAAATGCAGGGCAGCTCATTGAGGATGAAGAACTCCGCGCCCAGATAAAAGGAAGCGGAATCGGAACCAGTGCCACGAGAGCAGAGATTCTGAAGAAACTGATACATATCAAGTATCTGAACCTCAACGGAAAGACTCAGATGATCACTCCGACGCTGCTTGGGGAGATGGTGTTTGATGTGGTGGAGCATTCGATTCGCTCTCTTCTTAATCCGGAGCTTACCGCCAGTTGGGAAAAAGGACTTAACTATGTGGCAGAAGGACAGATTACATCAGACGAATACATGGTGAAACTGGAGAATTTCATTGCGAGCAGAACCAGTGGGGTAATGGGACTCAACAACCAAGGTCAATTAAGACAATGCTATGCAAAAGCATCACAGTTTTATAAATAATATATATGAGGGAGACTGACATGGAACAATTAACAGTAAAAGAACTCTATAATTTAGACGAGACAATCGCAAAATCCATCTTTGAGGGTGCGACATATCCTTGGGAGGTGTTGCCGAAGATTGGAGCATTTATCGTAGAACTTGGAAAAACACTACCGAAGGATGAGTATGAACTTGTCTGGGAAAATGTGTGGATTGCAAAATCTGCGAAGATTGCACCTACTGCATACATTAACGGGCCAACCATTATTGGGAAAGACGCAGAAGTCAGACATTGTGCATTTATTCGTGGAAATGTTCTTGTAGGTGAAGGTGCAGTAGTTGGCAACTCAACGGAGTTGAAAAATGTAATCTTATTTAACAAAGTACAGGTTCCGCATTACAACTATGTGGGAGATTCCATTTTGGGATATAAAGCGCATATGGGCGCGGGCTCAATTACGTCTAACGTGAAGTCAGACAAGACGCTCACAACCGTCAAGACATCGGAAGGAGCAATCGAAACCGGACTTAAAAAGTTTGGAGCGATGATTGGTGATGAGGTGGAAGTGGGATGCGGAAGTGTTCTCAACCCGGGAACAGTCATCGGAAAATGTTCCAATATCTATCCTCTTTCTATGGTAAGAGAGTTTGTTCCGGCGAATAGCATTTATAAGAAATGTGGAGAAGTCGTGGAGAAATATTAGAAAAACTAATGGAAGATGTGGTTTCGCATCTTCCATTTTTGTGTTATTCTATCTTTACATCAAATAAATTCTTGTGTCTGTATGTCGATCCTATGGCATGTCAACATTCAAGGTGTATCAACCAAAGAACGCAAATTGATGAATAGAATATGGAAGCAGGTGGTGCGTATGAGGGTATTTTTGTCGTGCAACTAAGTTGATGTTTTCAGTAAATTTAGGGTTGACAACTCGCAAAAAGTATAATAGTATAGTAGCAGAAAAGCGAACATAAGTTCGCGATTAAGAAGGAGATTAAAATAATATGGCAAATGAAGATAAAAAGAGAGCGCTGGATGCGGCGATTTCGAAGTTAGAGAAGGATTTCGGTAAAGGAACCGTTATGAAATTAGGTGACGCGGGAGCGAACGTAACAGTAGAGACGGTTCCGACCGGTTCGCTCAGCCTTGATATTGCACTTGGTCTCGGCGGTGTACCGAAGGGAAGAGTGATTGAAGTATACGGACCGGAATCAAGCGGTAAGACAACCGTGACATTACATATGATAGCAGAAGTACAGAAGCGAGGTGGTATCGCAGGATTTATCGACGCAGAGCATGCACTGGACCCTGTATATGCGAAGAATATCGGTGTAGATATCGATGAATTATATATTTCACAACCGGACAGCGGTGATCAGGCACTTGAAATTGCAGAGACGATGGTGCGCTCGGGAGCGATGGATATCATCGTAATCGACTCTGTAGCAGCCTTGGTTCCAAAGCAGGAGATTGAGGGAGATATGGGTGATTCACATGTCGGTCTTCAGGCGAGACTCATGTCACAGGCACTTCGCAAGCTAACCCCTGTGATTAGTAAGTCGAACTGCGTTGTTGTCTTTATCAATCAGCTTCGTGAAAAGGTTGGAGTGATGTTCGGTAATCCGGAGACAACAACCGGCGGTCGTGCACTCAAGTTCTACGCATCTGTTCGTATGGATGTCAGAAGAATTGAGACATTGAAGCAGAATGGTGAGATGGTAGGTAACCGCACACGTATCAAGATTGTGAAGAATAAGATTGCACCTCCATTTAAAGAGGCAGAATTTGATATTATGTTCGGTAAAGGCATTTCGAAAGAAGGAGATATTCTTGACCTTGCTGCAAACGTAGATATCGTGAACAAGAGCGGTGCGTGGTATGCATATAAAGGAGATAAGATTGGTCAGGGGCGTGAGAACGCGAAACTATTCCTTGCTCAGAATCCGGGGATTATGAATGAAATCGAAACTCAAGTCAGAGAGCACTTCGGTCTGCATGCAGAACCGGCAGGAGAAGCATAGAATGGAAGATGTGCTAAAAGAGGCGAAGCTAAAAGCACTTAATCTGCTGAATTTTGCAGACAGGACAGAATCTCAACTACGCAAAAAATTAAAGGAAAAATCCTACAGCGACGAAGTGATAGAACAGACAATTGACTACGTGAAGTCATACGGATATATTAACGATGTTGGTTATTCGGAGCGTTATATTCTAAACAAACAGCGTTCTAAAAGCAGGCGAGAAATATATTTGTTACTTTGTCAAAAAGGTGTAAGTAAAGCAGATATTGATTCTGCCATGGAAAACTGCTATGAGGCAGATGGGGAGGCGCAAGCGATTTGTCGCCTGTGTGAAAAAAGACATTTTGTAGCAGAAGAAGCTACTGATAGTGAAAAAAAGAAAATGTACAACTATTTGTTGCGAAAAGGCTTTCGTAATGATGATGTGTGCAAATTGTTGAAAATATAATTGAACAATGACAGCACATTGCACATCTAAACCATTCAGGTGTGCAATGTGTTAGATTGTCGAACTAAACTACAATCACTAATAATGATACACATTCATATAAGTCATTATAATTATCTAACATCATGAGATGTATCCAAGAGATCAAGGCGATTCGGCTGATGAATTTCGTAAGTTAAAGTTAAATATATGTGACAAAACAAGTAGTTTTTGTGTGCCTTTTTATTTACACTTGGGCTTTGTTCTGCTAAAATGAAAGGAGAAAACACATGGAAAAAGTAACAAAAACACATTTGGCTCATAGTATTGAAAAAACAGTAAATGAGTCAGAGTATGATGACAGCGTTAAAACGCTATTAAGTGACAAATATGATTATCTTTCAATTTCATTTATTAGACTTCCCAAAGGCAATATGGAAGAAAGTAAGAATAAACTGAT
>JAZNHX010000102.1:0-15012 GCA_045577115.1 Faecalimonas sp.
CAATCATAGGCCTTCACCGTCCGTTCTTCTGCTCAATTCATCAAGTTTGAAATTCTTTGACGACTGCGTCTTGAAATTCAGATACACTTATAGATTAAGTGCTACATGACACTTTGGATGATTTGAATAAATCCATGTCTATTTGATGTGATAATAATATAGCACATATGCAAATTCCATTTCAACGTTTTTTCAGAACTTTTCCACAAAAAAAGGTGAACATTTCGTCCACCCTCTTACTGCTCATCTTCACTTACACTGCACCGTCATTTTTCAGAACCTTCAGCACTGTCATAAATAATATTTTGATGTCCAGTCCCAGATTCCATGTCTCTATGTACTCTTTATCTAGTCTTACGACTTCTTCAAACTCTGTGATGTCACTACGTCCGCTCACTTGCCACATGCCGGTAATACCAGGTTTGATTGCCATACGTGCACGGTGATGTGGTTCATACTGCTCCCACTCATCCACAGTTGGAGGTCTTGTCCCAACAAGACTCATATCGCCCTTAAGCACATTCCAGAACTGTGGGAATTCATCGATGGATGTAGAACGGATGAAGTTCCCAATTCCTTTCGGCTTTCCATCTTTTCCTTTTCTTTCACTTCCAATGATGCGTGGGTCATAATCGAGTTTGAACATCAGCCCATTCATCTTGTTCTGCGACATCAATTCTTTCTTTCGCTCTTCCGCATCCATATACATGCTGCGGAACTTATATATTTTGAATCTTCTTCCATTTTTTCCAATACGTGTCTGTGCAAAGAATATTGGTCCCGGTGATTTGATATATATCAGTGGTCCTACCAATATAATCAAAACCAAAGTGAGCAGACAACCTACAATTCCTCCCACGATATCAAGAATTCGTTTGTAGATGACATGCTTCATCTCGACAATACTCATACTGCTTGTTAACACGGTATAGTCGCCGATATTTCCTATCGTCTGCTTTGTTCCTTTCACGTTCTTTGCCATAATCGGTACATGTGTTGTAACACCCATCACAGACAAAGTATCAAGTAACTCCTGCGAAGCCTTTTCACCCTCTGGCAATAGAAATAACACCTCATCTACCCATTCGCGGCAAGCGTATTCGATCAGATTCTTCTCTCCTCCGAACACGGTATATCCTTGCCTGTCATCCACTTCCAGTTCCGCATCCAGCAGGCAGATTGCCTTGATAGTTATCTGCTGAAATGTTTCATTCTTAAGGTGTCCGATTGCTTCCTGCGCCATTTTCTCTGTTGTCACAACTACCATGGATAAACTGTTATTTCTTCCAGCCTTGCCTTTCAGATATGACTTCAAAACAGTTCTTGTTACATAACTAATGGCAGCGTATACGAATCCCGTGATAACAAATACGATTCTCGAGTAAGTATCTGTTTCTTTTGTAGCAAACAGTATAACCAGCGCAAAGACCATGGTGGTTACCACATGTTTCACCGTGCTGACAAATTCTAGATAGTAGCCTCTTCGTAATACTCCCGAAAATGTTGAACCAAAAAGAATCGCTAATAGCTGCGATAATAATAATATTATAGCCTCACTGCGATACAACATGTCTGCAAACGGATTGATATAGCCATGTCTGATTATATATGCTACTAAGAAACTCAACTCCAAACTAAAGATATCGACTAAAATAAAATCCCAGTGTTTTAACCAACTGCTCGTTAATTTACTGTACATTTTCTCACCCTTACATTCCTCATTTGTCATGCTTGACTAGCACGCATTCATTAAATTAATTGTAGCATGAGATTCGTCAATCCGCAATAAAACTTGACAAAAAACGGAACTTTCCTTGACACTACTACGCCAAAGTGCTAAATTGATTTTATATTTCATATTTTATAAAGGAGGTAGCTATATGAGCAAAGAAATACCATACAAAATCTATTTAGACGAAAATGAGATGCCTAAGCAGTGGTATAACCTGCGTGCTGACATGAAAAACAAACCGGCTCCTCTTTTAAACCCTGCAACACTCCAGCCAATCACATTAGAGGAGCTTAGCGAGGTGTTCTGTACAGAGCTTGCAAGACAAGAACTTGACGAGACAACACCATACATCGACATTCCGGAGAAGATCCTGAATTTCTACAAGATGTACCGCCCTGCTCCATTAACGAGAGCGTATTGTCTGGAAGAAAAACTGCAGACGCCAGCTAAGATTTATTACAAATTCGAAGGAAATAATACCAGCGGCAGTCATAAGTTGAATTCTGCAATCGCGCAAGCCTATTACGCGAAGGACCAAGGTTTAAAAGGAGTTACAACCGAGACAGGTGCCGGACAATGGGGAACTGCTCTTTCGATGGCATGTTCTTACCTTGATTTGGATTGTAAAGTATACATGGTGAAATGTTCTTATGAACAGAAGCCGTTCAGACGTGAAGTAATGCGTACATACGGAGCCAGCGTAACACCTTCTCCTTCTATGGATACAGAGGTTGGAAGAAAGATTCTTGAAAAACATCCGGGAACTTCAGGAAGCCTCGGCTGTGCAATCTCAGAAGCCGTTGAGACTGCAAGCAAGTTAGACGGATATCGTTACGTTCTTGGAAGCGTACTCAACCAAGTACTGCTCCACCAGACAATTATCGGTCTCGAAGCTAAGAAAGCCATGGACAAATACGGCATCAAGCCTGATATCATCATCGGCTGTGCCGGTGGCGGTTCGAACCTCGGCGGATTGGTTGCTCCATTTATGGGTGAGAAGCTTCGCGGCGAGGCGGACTATCAGTTTATCGCTGTAGAACCTGCATCTTGTCCATCATTAACACGCGGTGTTTACGCATATGACTACTGTGATACCGGAGCTGTATGTCCTCTTCAGAAGATGTACACACTGGGAAGCAACTTTATTCCATCTGCAAACCACTCAGGTGGTCTCAGATATCACGGTATGAGTTCGATTCTGTCACAACTCTATCATGATGGTCTGATGGAGGCTCGTTCAGTAGAACAGACTTCTGTATTTGCTGCAGCTGAGATGTTCGCTAGAGTTGAAGGTACTCTTCCTGCACCGGAAAGTTCTCACGCAATTAAAGTTGCTATTGATGAAGCACTAAAATGTAAGGAAACAGGCGAAGAAAAGACGATTCTTTTCGGTCTTACGGGAACAGGATATTTCGATATGTACGCATATGAGAAGTTCCACAATGGTCAGATGACAGATTATGTTCCGACTGATGAAGAACTTAAAGCAAGTTTTGAAACACTTCCAAAGATTCCAAGATAACATTACAATGATGAAGGGGCTGTCACGCAGCCCCTTCATCATTCTTACTTGTTCATTAGTTCCTCTATGCATCCACTTTCTGTTCTTTCAGAATGCTCTCTTCTCAATACACTATTCATAGAAAGCAAATATACACAGTATTGATTCATGCTCACTCCCTCTGATTTTGAATGCTCCGCTAACTGCTTGTGCAAACTTTTAGGTAGTCGTAACTTGAACTGACCAGAATACTCTTTCAAATCTTCTGGTTCAGGTATTGTTGCACCTATTTCTAATTCTGCTTCCAACCATGCTTTTTTCGCATCAACTATATTGTGAATAACTGTTTCAATCGTTTCTCCGACAGTTATGCATCCCGGTAAATCTGGCAATGTTGCAACAAATCCGCCTTCTTCTTTATCCGGAATAATCTCCATTCTATAAGGTAATTCCATATAATAATCAACTGTTTTCACTATCCTTTTCCTCTCTTTCTACAATATCCTTTACCATTTCAACATAAACTTTCTTTATCGTACTGTGCTTCGGTATCGTTATCGTTCTACACCCTGCTTTTCTAAAAGTATAGTGACTACTGCCACCTCTTGGAGCATTCATTATGTACCCATACTCTTCAAGCACTTTCCTTAATTCATCAAATCTCAAATCCAAAGACAATGTTCTGATTCGATATAATAATTTATCCCACTTGGACATAAAATATTCTTCCTCCTTTATTATATTACGGTGTTATATATGGTGTCAATTGTTTTGTTTTTATCAAAAACACCCACAATCATAGGCACTCACCTTACATTCTTTAATTCATTCACCAAGTCTGAAAATCTTTGACGATAACGTCATGAAATTCTGAAACGCCTTTTGAATAGCGCTTTAGACACATAGAATAATTCGATAGAACCTGTGTCATAATTGATGTTGTTACATTATACTTTGTTCATTTATCTTTTTCAAGAATATTTTAAACAAAAAGAGACTCATGAAAAGTCTCTTTTCCGCTCTATTTCTTCTATAAAGTTTTTTCTGTTTTTCGGTGATATCAGCACCATCCGATGTACGCCATTTTCTACATAATCAACCTGTATTCTTCGTAGCGACATTGCCGCAGATGACAACGGATTATTTGTCTTTTTCACTTCTACAATATCCGCATATCGCACTCTCAACTTCCCATATAAGCTCATTGATATTAACATATGTTCAGGGTACAATACATATTTAATTCCAAATAACGGCAGAATCATAATCGACATTCCCACCGTAATAAGCACCATCGGCCATTCAACGGTACCTCTTCTAACAATCGGCTCAATTACGAGATACAGACAAAGCACCTCACACGCTCCAAGAAGTAGCCCCAACCACCAGTCGATTGCTGTACGATAGACTTTGGCATCTCCGGCTTCATCAGATTCCACTCTCTTGTAAAAAGCCTTCTGACTTTTGCTCCCGCCCTGTATTTTTGCACTCTTATATATCAGATATCCGAGTGGCGCAAATGTGGCAATTAAGAATATCGGTAGAAACATGCTTCCAAGCGGTCTGCTTGTCACGGTACAAAATGTGATGTAGGCAAACATGACCTGTACTACAAGATTCATGAGCACAACAATTGGATACGCTACCCTCATTGTCGATTTTTCCGCCTCTTTCGAATACTTGGATTCCATGTTCACTCGCACAACATAAACAGCAATACTCATGACCCCCATCAGCATCATCACAGCAAAGAACAATAGAATCAGACTACTCTTATCTGACCAGTTATCTACCACTCCTGCTGCGTTATAGTGCATCGGAATCTCATCCGGAATCCTGCTCCAAAAGATGATTGGCAAAAGGATTGTCAGCGCTCCGATTAGAAACGATATTCTATGAAGTTTTTTGTATACATGTAATTTGTCTTGTTTTTCCATGCAGCTCACCTCCATGCGTTCTATCACCATTAATGAATCAGCATCGCATCCCCAAAACTAAAGAATCGATATCTCTCTTTAATTGCCTCTTCATATGCTTCAAGCACATGCTCTCTTCCTGCCAACGCTGAAACAAGCATAACAAGTGTTGACTCCGGAAGATGGAAGTTTGTAATCAGGCAGTCTAGAATCTTGAATTGATATCCCGGATAGATAAAGATTTCGGTCCATCCGCTGGTTTCTTTTAATCTTCCTTTTTCATCTGCTGCCGACTCTACGGTTCTGCAGCTTGTTGTTCCCACGCAGATAACACGTTTCCCGTTATCTTTCGCACGATTAATCTTCTCTGCTGCCTCCGCACTAATCTGGTAGAACTCAGAGTGCATATGGTGTTCTAAGATATTTTCCACTTTTACCGGACGGAATGTTCCAAGTCCGACATGGAGTGTAACTCTTGCAATCTCAATACCTTTGTCTTCAATCTTCTGAAGAAGTTCCGGAGTGAAGTGAAGTCCTGCTGTCGGTGCTGCCGCCGAGCCGGAATGTTTTGCATACACAGTCTGATAGCGGTTCTTATCCTCTAACTGATGCGTGATGTATGGAGGTAACGGCATCTGACCTAATTGGTCTAGAATCTCTTCAAAGATACCCTCGTATTCGAAGCGAATCAGACGATTCCCTTCTTCTACGACATCCACCACTTCTCCGACAAGAAGTCCGTCTCCAAAGCTGATGCGAGTACCGACCTTGGCTTTTTTCCCCGGTCTTACGAGTGTTTCCCATGTATCATTCTCACCACGTTTCAATAGAAGTACTTCAATCTTCGCATCGGTTCCTACTTTTGCTCCAAAGAGTCTTGCAGGGATAACCTTCGTCTCGTTGATAACAAGACAGTCTCCTTCATTCAGATAATCGATGACATCCTTGAATACGTGATGTTCTACATTTCCATTTTCTTTATCTAATACCAGGAGTCTTGATGATGAGCGGTCCTCGAGTGGGTCCTGCGCAATCAGTTCCTCCGGTAGATCAAAATAAAAATCTTCTTTTTTCATATCTATGCTCTCATCTGTGCACCGAACTTCTCTCCAAGTGCCTTCACTACTTTTTCCATCACTGCATCTGTCATCTCGTCTGTCACATCTTCTGTATCTGATGCAAGCTTGATGTTAAATGCCATACTCTTCTTGTCTGCGCCGAGTTTTTCGCTCTCGAAGATATCAAACAGAGTTACTTTTTTGATTAGCTCATCGCATGCTGAGATCGCATCAATTGTTGTACCGCACTCTATCTTCTTGTCAATCAAGATGGAAATGTCACGGCTGTTTCCTTTAAATCCACTCTCCGGAACATACTTGATTGCTGTCTTAAAGAGGTCTGCCAGCAAGCTGTAATTGAGTTCAGCAATAAAGATTTTAGTATCTGCCTTCTTTCCGCCTGCAATGTTCATGCTATCTACTACTTCATAGCGAAGTTGTCCGAAATGACCAATCTTTTCTCCCTTACAGTATACTTCAGCTGTTCTTCCCGGATGCAAGTAAGGTACATTTCCTCTCTTGTATGTGAATGCCAAATCGTTGTAGCTCGCAAAGTTCTCTAATGTTTCTTTCATTGCGAAGAAATCTTCAGCTGCACCACATGTACCGAGGCAAAGAATCTTCTTCTCTACCGGTGGTTTTGTAAGTGGCAGTGCCTTTGGAAGATAAATGTTAGCCAACTCGAAGAAACGCATTGCTTCGTTGCCATTCTTAATGTTATTTTCAATCACTTTTACCATGGATGGTGCCATGATTGTTCTCATAATGCTTAAGTTTTCAGTGATTGGGTTGAGAAGTTCTACGACTTCTCTTTCCTTTGCATCTTCAGGAATTAAGAACATATCAAAGTCTGTCTTTGCTGTCATCGCAATTGTCTGAATCTCATAGTATCCCTGTGAGCACATGTATTCTTTTACTGCAAGTTCTTTTGACTGGTATCTGTTAAGACCACCATTTGTAACCTGTGCGGCATCAAGGAAGGTTGGAACGACTTTGTCATAGCCGTACTCACGGATGACTTCCTCTGCGATATCCTGATAATTCTCGATATCTTCACGGTATCTTGGCACTGCAAGTGTAAGAACACCGTCTTTTAATTCTACTTCAAATTGAAGCGATGAGAGAATCTTCACCATCTCTTCTTCCGACACTTCGATTCCAAGTACATCATTTACCTGTGCTGTCTCTACCGTAATCACACGTTTTTCTGTAGACGCACCGCCGGATACATCAAAATGGCTGGAACTGATCTTCGCAACGCCGAGTGTCTGTGCGAGGTTCAGCGCTCTTGCCATACCGCATTCTACAGTATACTCGTCGATACCTTTTTCAAATCTTGCTGCTGCATCTGAGCGAAGTCCGAGACATCTTGATGTCTTACGCACGCTGTCTTTTAAGAATTTTGCTGACTCGAACACAACTTCCTTGGTGTTCTCTGTAATCTCACTGTTAAGACCACCCATAACACCTGCAAGGCCTACCGGTTTCACTTTGTCGCAAATAAGTAGATTCGTGCTATTTAATACGCGTTCTTTTTCGTCCAACGTAATAAGTTTCTCTCCATCCTCTGCTCTTCGCACAACGATAGAAGAACCTTCTAATGTATCAAGGTCAAATGCATGCATTGGCTGACCGATTTCCACAAGCACGTAGTTTGTGATGTCTACCATCGCATTGATTGCGTTGTGTCCTACTGCGATCAGTCTTCTCTTCATCCAAAGTGGAGATTCCATGTATTTTACATCGTAAATGTAGTGTCCCAAATATCTTGGACATGTCTCTTTGTCGATAACTTCAATACTGATATTTTCGTTTACCGTACCGTCTTCCTCGTAACTGTAATCCGGTGCTTTAAACGGCTTGTTTAAAAATGCTGCCACTTCTTTTGCGATACCGATTACTGACTGGCAGTCCGGACGGTTTGCTGTGATGG
This sequence comes from Faecalimonas sp., assembly GCA_045577115.1. Lineage (GTDB taxonomy): Bacteria > Bacillota > Clostridia > Lachnospirales > Lachnospiraceae > Faecalimonas. Next base: position 8,141 of record JAZNHX010000102.1, read on the forward strand.
ATATGTCGAATAAGTAATCATCTAACTCAAGGTAATCTCTCATCTCCATACCGAGCGGTGCATTTTCATCCAAAATCATAATTCCGTTTACATCTGCTCCCGGATACCAGTTTGCGTCGAGACACATTTCCTCACCGGAACAAAGCATGCCGTATGACATCATATCTACCATTTTTCTTGGCTGAATATCAAGTCCGCATGGAAGTTTTGCTCCTACAAGTGCCGCAGGAACCTTTGCTCCCACAAATACGTTGTCCGCACCTGTTAAGATAAGGTGATCATTGCCTTGGTCACCACAGTCTACATGACAGATCTGCAAATGTGTGCCTTCATAGTGTTCCATTGCTGTAATCTGACCAACTACTACTTTGTCAAGATTCTCTCCCAAATATTCGATTCCTTCAACCTCGAACCCAGCTGAGAAGAGTTTTGTCTCCAACTCTTTTGGCTCGATGTCGATATCTACATAATCTTTTAACCAACTATATAATACTTTCATAATACCCTCCGATTTATGCCTTAAACTGTTTCAAGAATTCTACGTCATTTTCAAACAACTTGCCCATGTGGTTGATGCCGTATTTGAGCATTGCGATACGCTCAATACCGATACCGAATGCAAGTCCGGAATATTTGCTTGAATCAATACCACAGTTTTCTAATACTTTCTTGTTGACAACACCGCCGCCTAATACTTCGATCCAGCCGGTTCCTTTACAGAGTGAGCAACCCTTACCACCGCACTTGAAGCAACTTACATCTACCTCTACAGATGGTTCTGTAAACGGGAAGTAAGACGGACGAAGTCTTGTCTTAGCCTCGTCTGAAAATAATGCTTTTACAAATGCATCCAACATACCCTGTAAATCGCAGAGGGTGATGTGTTTATCTACTACTAAACCTTCCATCTGACTGAACATTGGCGAGTGTGTCGCGTCGCTGTCTGAACGGAACACTTTACCCGGCACCAGTACTTTAATTGGTGGTTTCTGTGCGTCCATCACACGAATCTGTCCCGGTGATGTATGTGTACGAAGGAGCAAATCTTCTGTCAGCCAGAAGGTGTCCTGCATATCTCTGGACGGATGGTCCTTAAGTACGTTCAGTCTTGTAAAGTTGTGATCATCATCCTCGATTTCCGGTCCCTCGAATACGTCGAAGCCCATTCCCACAAACACATCAATAATTTCGTTTTTAATACAAGTCAGCGGATGAAGATTACCTGCTGCCACTTCTTTTACCGGAAGTGTCACATCCAAAGTCTCGTCTTCATAGCGAGCCATCATCGCCTGCTTGTCAATCTCTTCTTTCTTTGCATCATACAGACTCTGTACCCAGACCTTTACCTGATTGACAGCCTGTCCATACGCCTTTTTCTCTTCATTTGGCACGCTTTTAATGCCATTCATCAATTTCTGTACTTCGCCACCTTTTCCAAGGTACTTTGCCCAGAAATCACCGAGTTGTTTTGCGTCTTCTACTAACTTCAGTTCTTCTTGACATTGGATTTTGATTGTTTCCATACTCATTTTCATTTCTCCTTCTTATTTATCTTGTTTTTCATAATTTACGGTGTGTTTTTTTATTTTTATTTCTCCACCGTAGAGATTTTGTAACTTCAATTTACTGTTGTGAGTGTTTACGGTGCATTAAAGAAATTTCTTTACTCCACCGTAGAAAATCTATGATTATACTTCACATTTATGAATACTTACGGTGCAAAAAAAATTACTTATTAGTACACCGTATTATTCTTAGGTCAACTTAGTATTTTACGGTGTAATATCATCAACTTTATTGACTCACCGTAAAATCGGAAAACAGCTAGCAAAACACCCAGTTATTTACAGTGAGCATCTTCAAAATTGGCTTTGTCACCGTAAACAGCCGTAAATGTATGTTTCCGTAAACAATAAAAAACCTCGTCCCAAAAAGGGACGAGGAATATCGCGGTACCACCCTAATTCCCGACATTCTTATTGTCGGACTCTCGGACTGCGTAACGTGCAGCATACGTTATCTCCTACTCTTCTTATGTTCAAAGATACAGCTCCCGTGGGAAATTCGATTCCTACCTGAACCAAAGGAAACTTACAGCCGATGATTTCCTCTCTCTGTTGGAAAATAGTTCTCTACTAAACACGTTCAATGCTTTTTGTTATTCAAAATACCCCATTATTTTAACCATTTTTATGGGAGTTGTCAACCCATTGTTCCAGCAAATCGTTGATTTCTCCGCCCAACAGCATGACATACATACAAAAATACAGCCACAACATGATAATCACAATCGTTGTCAGACTTCCGTACATATTTGAAAAGCCTTTGAAGATATCCATATATACGGAGAAGATAAAGGATGCGAGGGTCCATCCAAATGCGGTAAAGATTGCACCTGGAAACTGGCTGCGAAGTCTTCTTCTCTTATTCGGCAGGAACATATAGATACTCAGCGAAAATACAATCAGCACCAGTATCATGATAATCGTTCGGGTTTCAATGATGAAATCCATAACATACTGCAGAACCGGCGCATACTTATTAACAAGCATACTGATACTGTTACCAAAACCAAGGAATACTAAGCTTAGAATAATTGCCAACAGAAACAGTACCGTATAGATTGCCGCCCTAAGTCTTAAGAAAATATAATTTCGCGTCTCAATCTGTCCTCGAATCGTATTGAGTCCGTTTGAGATTGCGAGAACCCCTTTTCCTGCTGACCATAACGCGACGAGCAAACTGACAGAAATGGCCGTTCCGGTTTGACTGTACACCTCATTTACAATTGAAATAATTGTAGAACTAACGGTCCTTGGGAACAATTCATAAGCCGCTGCCATAATATCTGCCTGCGTAATCGGTGTGAATCTTACCAGTGTCATCAAGAGTAACAAAATCGGCACCAAAGACAACATTATAAAGAAGGCCGACTGTGCTGCGTAGGCACTAATATGATCCTCTGCTATTTTATCTGTGATATTTTTTATTTTCTTTAGAATTTCTCTCATCGTTATTTTACCTCTGTGCCCGGATAGAAAAATTGCAGAATCTCATCATAAGTCTTGCCTGCTTTCGCCATTTCATTCGCTCCATTCTGACTCATTCCAATTCCGTGACCATATCCCCCTCCTTCAATTATATAATTTCCTCCGATTTTTGCAATGGTAAAAAAGGCACTTGGCAATAATTTGGTACTTTTGACGATAGTTCCATCTTGTTTTGTTATCTCATATCCGCTTCCGCCAAGGGCAGATCGTATCTTGTTTTCCGTATCAACTGTTACCTTTCCTTTAGATCCTGTTGCAACAATCCGAAGTACAACTCCTCCAACACCTTGCTTCGTGATGCTAATACTTTGTAATGCGCCAATCTCTTTTCCTGTGTTGAGTTCAATCAGATTAGACATGGTTTCTTCCGGTATAGCTGCCTTCCATCGATACCATGGAAGCCTTTCTTCGTAGGATTTTCCTTCTTCGTTACAGATACTGACACCTTTTAGATATTGATTCACCTCCGTGAGTGTGCTGCCCCATGCTTCGATACTCGTAGAATGCCCACAGGATGTCGAGTAGTAATAAGTCTTTACAACTTGATTCTGATGCCATAGTCTCTGTCCTGCCGTCTCCTGTACAGCCCGTATGGTTGTCTCCTGTTCCTTTGAGTTACCATACACCTGATAGGACACGCTGTCATCCACATGTGCGCTGTACTCCGGGTATCCAAAGGCAAGCATCTGACAGTGCGCATAACTTCGCGCACAGACAGCCTGACACTTGAGTGCCTCTGTCTCGTAAGATGCCGGCATTTCGCTCGGAACTACTGCATAAAGGTATTCTTCTAATGGCAGTTCGTTTACAACCACAATTCCCTCTGCAGTTGAGAAGAGTTCCAACTTGCCACGATAAGACGGAGTCCCGTATCCACGTGTCAGAGAATTAATTGTGATGCGGTCGCCGGGGTTCTTTGGTTTGATACAGATTGTCCCTGATTGGAATCTTGGATCATCGGGGGCCACAGTTAAGACATCTTCTGGTCCACACTCTTCATATGTCTCTATTGAATCACCATTTCTTCTTGATATCAGCAACCCATTTCCCGCACTAAGTGACACGCTTACATGTGCTATCTCACTGAATCCCTTTGTTTTAATCACCACACGTATCAGCGGGCACTCCGCATCCGGAAGATAATCACCTATAGGCAAGTTTGATTCCACTTGACTTTGTTTTTGCACTTTCTTTTCGCACAACATATGTATCATAATTGTTGATAGCAGTGCAGCCGTTACTACTGCTAAGCATATATATATTCCTTGTGTTCTTCTTTGCACCTAAATCTCTTCTTGTCCACTCTTTTTTTCATTATATGCAAACACCACACAAAAAATGGGTATATACAACCAATTTAATGGATGTTATACCCAAAAATAATCAAAAAGCACCAATTACTCCACTTCCACCGGAACAAAGGAGAATGTCGTCACATCAAATAGTCCCGTATCGGTCAGTTTCAATTCTGGAATTACAATCAGCGACATAAAACAAAGTGTCATGACCGGCTCTACACTTCCGCTGATTCCAAGTTCTTCATATGCCTTGTCATGAATGCTTGTGAGTTTCTCATCCACCCACTCACCACACTGGTCACTCATAAGACCTGCGATTGGCATTGGCATGCTCTCAACTACTTTGCCATTCTTGACGAGTACAATTCCGCCTTCCTGTGCAACCAGTGCATGTACTGCTGCTTCCATCTCATCATCATTCACGCCCACTACAATAATATTGTGTGAATCATGTGCAACGGATAGCGCCACTGCACCTTCTTTAATACCGTAGCCTTTTAGGAATCCACATGCCACATTTCCTGTCATGTGATGACGCTCAAGTACTGCAACCTTAACGATATCTTCATCCGAATTCCATACGAATTCACCGTTTTCATCCAGCGTTACCTCTGTCGTTAATTTTTCAGTCACAACTCCGCCCGGAAGAATTCCGATTACATTCACTTTGCTGCTCTTTAAATTCATTTTGAATTTCTCTTTTGAAAAATCTTTTAATACAACACTTCCCTTTACGGATGTGATGTCGTATTTTTCTACTGCAGGAAGATAGTTGCCTTCTTCTGCCACCAACTTACCTTCTACCCATACACGGTTCACTTGGAAATTCGTGAGGTCATCTAAGAGTACAATATCAGCACGTTTACCCGGTGCAATTGCACCGCGGTCATTAAGTCCGAAGCATTCTGCCGCATTGAGCGTGGCCATACGGATAGCAGTCACTGCATCAATACCCTCCTCCACACAGATGCGAAGGTGATTATCAAGGTGACCCTCGTTTAAAATGGTCTTTGGCTGACGATCATCTGAGCACAACAGACAGCGTCTGCTGTTTTCCTTTGTCACACCTGCCAGCAATGTGCGCAGATTATGACAGGCAGAACCCTGTCTGAGGAGAATATACATTCCTCGCTCCAGCCTCTCCTTCATCTCTTCTACGGTAGAGCATTCATGGTCTGCAAGTACACCTACAGATGCGTATGCACTGAGCGCATTCCCCGAGAGACCTGCACCATGTCCGTCAATCCATTTTCCGGCCTCTTTTGAAGCAATAATTTTATTCAATACATCTTCATCGGCATTCAGTATTCCAGGAAAATTCATGAATTCCCCAAGGCCAACAAAATTCTTGTCTTTAATAAGTTTTTCTATCTCGTTTGCATCCAGAACAGCACCTGCATTTTCAAATGGCGTTGCAGGCACGCAAGACGGAAGTTCATATTTAATATCAAGTACTGTGCGTTTTCCTGCCTCTATCATATATCTAAGACCTTCTGCTCCGCATACATTTGCGATTTCATGTGGGTCAGCCATAATGGTAGTCCCTCCGTGTGGAACCAAGAGACGTCCCAACTCCTCCGGGCTTACATAGGAAGATTCAATATGAATATGACTATCTATGAATCCAGGTGCAGCGTATCTACCCTCTGCATCAATCACTTCGTTTCCTTCGTATGTACCGACACCGGCAATCTGTCCATCACTGATTGCAATGTCTCCCTCCATGATTTCTCCGGAATACACATTGACCACCTTACAATTCTTGATGACAACATCAGCCGGAATTGCTCCTTTTGCAACATCGATCAATTTCTTTAACTGTTCCTTCATTTTCGTTCCTCCTATGTTTATAAACATAAACAGCCGCTGACGCGACTGCCTTTATCTTTAGTTACTATGTATCCCCCGAAATGCCGTTTTCCGTATTTTGACTCCTAGCGTCTGCTAGGTGGGTGTCCGCATCTGCTTTTCTGTCTTCCACTGCAAACGGAGGCCTGACATATTACAGAGATATAGGATTCCCGTTTAAAGTATTGTAGGTTCAAAATAACGGAAGTATCGCACATCTCAGGTTCTTCTATATTATAAAATATCTTGTGCCTCTTTTCAACTAATTATTCCAAACTAACACGTCCTTTTTTTAGCAAAACAACACCACTGCAAGCGGCAATTCTTACCCACAAAAAAAGGGCTCTACGACAAATGTTGGGGTGTGTGCGGAAAACAGATATTTTCAATGACAATAAACGATTTTATAGACATACGCTTCGGTACATTCTTTTCTATCAGAGCAGGAGCTTCAGGAACAAGAGTTTCTAAGAATCCCATTCACATGAAGATATTACACTTGCAAAAAGCAAACTCGAAACCAATAGCGCTCTGCGTCTGAAATATGTGTGAGATAACCTCGTGAGATTCTGTGAAAAGCCTTGCAACTGCAGGACAGAAAATGTGGGTGGCTGGTACAATTGTTTGACCAACGGGAGTTTTGTAACAGCCACCCTTATATTATCTCTGGACGCAG
>JAZNHX010000103.1:0-6442 GCA_045577115.1 Faecalimonas sp.
AAACTTCAAAGTAGTAATTTATAATGAAGAATTTAAAGGTGTAACGATTGGAGATTTATCAGATTTACACTATTACCCATCTAGTTGGGCTAATGCTTATATTAGAAGAGATCAATTTGATATTTCTGGAACTACTAAAGATAATCCAACTGGAATTGATTCAATATTACTTGAAAATACGGTTGTAATTAAAACACTTAGTGAATATAATTCTTTTGAAATAGATAAAATTGAAGCATTAGATGAGCAGATGCAGGCGCTTTCAGACGATGAATTAAAACATAAAACTGTAGAATTTAAAGAAAGACTTGCAAATGGCGAGACATTGGATGATATTTTGCCGGAGGCATACGCAGTTGTAAGAGAGGCAGCATGGAGAGTGCTTGGACAAAAGCACTACCGCGTACAGTTGATTGGTGGTATTATTCTCCACCAAGGACGTATTGCAGAGATGAGAACCGGTGAAGGTAAGACACTTACCTCTACATTGCCGGCATATTTGAATGCGCTGACCGGAGAAGGTGTGCATGTTGTTACGGTCAATGATTACTTGGCAGACCGTGATGCAGGCTGGATGGGTGAGATTCATCGTTTCTTAGGACTTACCGTAGGTTGCGTCTTAAATGAGATGTCAAACGATGAACGTCGCGAGGCATACAATTGTGATATTACGTATGTAACCAACAATGAACTCGGTTTTGACTACCTGAGAGATAACATGGTTATTTATAAAGAGCAGTTGGTACAAAGAGGTCTTAAGTTCGCTATCATCGATGAGGTTGACTCTGTTTTGATTGACGAGGCGAGAACACCGCTTATCATTTCCGGACAGAGTGGAAAATCAACCAAACTTTATGAAGCCGCAGATGTTTTGGCAAGACAGTTAAAACGAGGTGAAGCGAGTAAAGAATTCTCGAAAATCGATGCCCTTATGGGTGAGGAAATCGAGGAGACCGGTGATTATATCGTAAATGAGAAAGATAAGCAAGTAAGCTTGACTGCAGATGGTGTAAAGAAGGTTGAGGAATTCTTCCATATTGATAACCTTGCAGATGCAGAGCATTTGGAGATTCAGCACCACGTCATCTTGGCGCTCCGCGCACATAACTTGATGTTCAAGGATCAGAACTATGTGGTGAGCGAAGACGGACAAGTCTTGATTGTAGATGAGTTTACCGGACGTATCATGCCGGGACGTCGTTATTCAGACGGTTTACATCAGGCAATTGAAGCGAAAGAGCATGTGAAGGTAAAACGTGAGAGCAAGACACTTGCTACTATCACGTTCCAGAACTTGTTTAATAAATTTGAAAAGAAATGTGGTATGACAGGTACGGCTCTTACTGAGGAACAGGAATTCCGTGACATTTATGGAATGGACGTTGTAGAAGTTCCAACGAATGTTCCGGTACAGAGAATCGACCTTGATGATGCCGTTTATAAGACACAGAAGGAAAAGTTCCTGGCGGTTGTAGATGAGGTTGCAAGAGCTCATGAGAAAGGACAACCGGTACTCGTTGGTACGATTACGATTGAGACATCCGAACTTCTGAGTAGATTATTAAAGAAACGTGGTATTCAGCACAACGTATTGAATGCGAAGTTCCATGCAATGGAAGCAGAGATTGTCGCACAGGCAGGTGTGCATGGTGCAGTTACAATCGCAACCAACATGGCAGGTCGTGGTACCGATATCAAGTTGGATGATGAAGCGAGAGCAGCCGGTGGACTTAAGATTAACTGCACAGAGCGCCATGAATCCAGACGTATCGACAATCAGCTTCGTGGTCGTTCCGGACGTCAGGGAGACCCGGGTGAATCGAGATTCTACATTTCTCTGGAGGATGACCTCATGAGACTGTTCGGTTCCGACAGACTGATGGGCGTATTCAATGCACTCGGCGTGGCAGACGGTGAACAGATTGAGCATAAGATGTTGTCAAATGCGATTGAGACGGCTCAGAAGAAGATTGAAAATAACAACTTCGGTATTCGTAAGAACCTGCTGGAATATGACCAGGTTATGAATGAGCAGAGAGAAATCATTTACGAAGAGAGACGTCGTGTACTCGACGGCGAGAGCATGCGCGATGTGATTTACAACATGGCACAGGAATTCGTGGCTAAAGCAGTAGACCGCTCGGCATCGCCGGAAGCGAAGGCAGACGAGTGGGATTTGGAAGGTCTCAACAAAGAACTTGTTGCGTCGCTTGATTTTGAACCTGTCACATTAGAAGAAGTCGGCAATATGTCTCAGAAGAAGATGAAAGAGATGCTTATGGAGCGTGCGGCTTCGAAATATGAAGAAAAAGAAGCAGAATTTGAAGACGAACAGATTCGTGAAATCGAGCGAGTTATTCTGCTTAAAGTAATTGATAGAAAGTGGATGGATCACATCGACGATATGGACCAGCTTCGTCAGGGTATTGGTCTCCAATCTTACGGACAGAAGAATCCGCTTGTGGAGTACAAGATGCTTGGGTACGAGATGTTCGGCGAGATGACAGAGGCAATTGCAGCCGATACGGTTCGCATGTTAATGCATGTTCGTCTCGAACAGAAGGTTGAGAGAGAGCAGGTTGCGAAGGTAACCGGAACCAATAAGGATGAAAGCCTTGCAAAAGCTCCGAAGAAACGCGAGGAGAAAAAGGTCTATCCAAATGATTCATGTCCATGTGGCAGTGGAAAGAAATATAAACAGTGCTGTGGCAGAAAATAGTGTAAAAGAGGTGAGAATGTGGTTGAATTAGATCAGTTTAAAAGTGTTTTAAACTCCTACGACGAACCACTCAAAGAATTGAGGGATTCACTTTGACCTGTTTGGAAAAGAAAAACGGGTGGAAGAATTAGAGAAAAAAATCGAAGAGCCGGGATTCTGGGATAACGCAGATGTTTCACAACAGATTATGAAGGAACTAAAGGGCCTTAAGGATATTCTGGAAAAAGCAGATGGTTTGGCAACCGGGTTTGAGGATATCGGTCTTCTTATTGAGATGGCTTATGAGGAAGAGGATGCTAGCCTGATTCCGGAGATTGAAGAAGAATTACAGACCTTTGAGAATGTGTTTGAGGAGATGAGAATTCAGACACTTCTCTCTGGAGAGTATGATAAAGACAATGCAATCGTAACGCTCCATGCAGGAGCCGGTGGAACCGAGTCCTGTGACTGGGCAAGCATGCTGTATCGCATGTACACCAGATGGGCAGAGCAGAAGGGATTTTCTGTAGAGGTGCTGGATTTTCTTGACGGAGATGTGGCGGGTATCAAGGCTGTTACATTCCAAGTCAATGGAGAAAATGCCTACGGATATTTGAAATCAGAGAAAGGCGTTCACCGTCTGGTGCGCATTTCCCCATTCAATGCAGCGGGTAAGAGACAGACATCTTTCGCATCGTGCGATGTGGTGCCGGATATCGAAGATGACATTGACATTGAACTTAACGATGATGACTTAAAGATTGACACCTATCGTGCAAGCGGTGCAGGTGGCCAACATGTTAATAAGACATCCTCGGCAATTCGAATTACACATTTGCCTACAGGAATTGTGGTACAGTGTCAGAATGAACGCTCGCAGCACAACAACAAAGAGAAGGCAATGCAGATGCTGAAGGCTAAGCTATATCTCTTAAAAGAGCAGGAGCAGGCAGATAAGGTTTCCGATATTCGAGGGGAAATCAAGGAGATTGGATTTGGTAATCAGATTCGTTCCTACGTGATGCAACCGTATACGCTGGTGAAGGATCATCGGACGAATGTGGAGAGTGGAAACGTAGCGAGTGTGCTGGATGGTAATATTGATTTATTTATGAATGCATATCTAAAGGGACAAAACAAGGAGGAAACTTAGATGATAAAGATAGCAGTATTGGGATATGGAACTGTTGGTTCCGGAGTGGTTGAGGTTATTCAGACTAACCAGAAGGTAATCAATGAAAGAGTTGGAGAAGAACTGGAAATCAAATATGTGTTAGATTTGAAAGAATTTCCGGGAACATCTGTTGAAAAACTGATTGTTCATGATTTTGAGCAGATTGTAAATGATGAGGAAGTTCAGATTGTTGTGGAAGTAATGGGCGGAATTGAACCTGCTTATACATTTGTAAAAAGAAGTCTTCTTGCAGGCAAGAGCGTTGCAACTTCCAATAAGGCACTTGTTGCAAAGCATGGTGCAGAGCTTCTTTCAATTGCCAAAGAGAAGAGTATCAACTTCTTATATGAAGCGAGCGTAGGTGGCGGTATTCCGATTATTCGTCCGCTTGCAGCGGCACTTACAGGTGATGTAATTGAAGAGATTACCGGTATCCTCAACGGAACAACCAACTACATGATGACAAAGATGTATAACGAGAATGCAGACTATAGTGCGGTTTTGAAGGAAGCACAGGCAAGAGGTTATGCAGAGAGAGACCCAAGTGCAGACGTGGAAGGACACGATGCGTGTAGAAAGATTGCGATTCTTTCTTCTATCATTTCAGGAAAGTTAGTAGATTTTGAAGATATTTATACAGAAGGTATTACCGAAATTACATTGGAAGATATCAACTATGCAAAGGCGATGGGTATGAAGATTAAACTCTTGGCTTCATGCAAACGTGACGGGGATAAGCTCTGTGCGATTGTTGCACCGCATCTGCTATCAAAAGACCATCCGCTTTACAACATCGAGGATGTGTTCAATGCGATTTTCGTAAAAGGAAATATGCTTGGCGATTCTATGTTCTATGGAAGTGGAGCAGGAAAGCTTCCGACTGCAAGTGCAGTAGTGGGTGACGTCATTGAGGCGGCGAAGAATCCAAACCGCAGCATGATGGCGACATGGACTTCTGAGAAGTTGGAATTAGAAGAAAAGGCGGATACAACGAAACGCTTCTTCGTACGCATCAAGGGTAGTGAGACTGAACTTAAGGAGAAACTGGAAACTGCTTTTGGTGCAATCGAAGTTGTGAAATTAGAAGATAAAAAAGACGAATTTGGATTTGTGACAGAAGTGATGAGCGAAGGTGCATACGAGACTATCGCATCAGACTTCCCACAGATTTTCCATATGATTCGTATAAAATAAAAAGGACGTGAGAGTGTGAAATACATCATTGTATTAGGAGATGGAATGGCGGATGAGCCAATTTCAGTATTAGGTAACAAGACACCGCTTCAGGTGGCGAAAAAGCCAGGAATGGACGCGTTAGCAAATAGAGGAGAGGTCGGACTGACATGTATGGTGCCGGAAGGAATGGCACCGGGCAGTGATACTGCCAATCTGTCTGTAATGGGTTACGACCCTAAAATATATTATACAGGACGCTCACCATTGGAGGCACTGAGTATCGGTGTCGACATGGCGGAAACAGATGTGTCCTTCCGCTGCAACGTCGTCACCTTGTCGGAGGAAGAGGAAAATTACGAGGATAAGACGATTATCGATCACAGCTCCGGAGAAATTTCTACAGAGGATGCGGCAGTTCTGATTGAGGCCTTAAAAGAAGGGCTAAAAAAAGAAGGCTATGAGTTCTATGTAGGAACCAGTTATCGTCATCTGTTATTACACAAAGACGGCAAGGTGGTAGAATTAACACCGCCTCATGATATTTTGACAAAACGTATCGGAGATTATCTTCCAATAGATGATGTGCTCCGTGAGATGATGAAGAAGAGTTATGACATCTTAGTAAATCATCCAATCAACGTCAAGCGCAAAGAACAGGGATTAAATCCTGCAAACTCTGCATGGTTCTGGGGTGCAGGAACAAGACCTGCACTACAGTCTTTTGAAAAGAAAACAGGTAAACGCGGCGTGATGATATCAGCAGTAGATTTGCTTAAGGGAATTGCTGTCGGAAGCAACATGGACAATATTGAGGTCGAAGGTGCGAATGGCGGATTACATACCAATTATACCGGTAAGATGGAAGCGGCAGTGAAGGCTCTGTTAGAAGACAATTATGATTTCGTCTATATCCATGTGGAAGCACCGGATGAGATGGGACACCAGGGTCTTGTGAATGAGAAAGTTCAGGCGATTGAAAATATCGATAAACTTATTGTGACACCGCTGATCGAGAAGATGAATATGTCGGGAGAGGATTATCGCGTACTGGTACTTCCGGACCACCCGACACCTGTTCATGTGCGTACGCACACAAGTGGACCGATTCCGTATCTGCTCTATGACAGCACAAAAGAACTCGGAAATAATTCCGGATATGACGAGTGTGTTGGCGAAGAGAATGGTATTATGAAGAAACATGGATATCAACTCATGGATTATCTGCTTAGCGACAGATAAAGAGTTCATTAAATGGGGCTGTCGGGAAATAGATAGCTTAGCATAATGGGGAAGGAATAACTCGTGCGAGTTATTCCTTCCCCAAAACTTTGTCCTAAAAAGAGAAAAAAGATGGTTAAACAACCACCTTTTCTCCGTTACATGTTATAATGTAA
>JAZNHX010000104.1:0-12678 GCA_045577115.1 Faecalimonas sp.
ACAAATAATGAACTGTACACTTCCTTTGTAATGAGTGCCAGTGCAATCGCCACAAGTGGTGGCACAAGTGACCAGAAGGTCGCATACATCGATGGCACATATTCTGCTTCTTCTGCGGCAAAAGCTGTCATCGACATCATCATCACCAACACCAGAATCATTGGTATGGCTTTCCATACGTGTTTTTTGAAATTACGCATTTTCATTTCCTCTCTTTCCAATTGTAAAAAAATACCATGAACGACTTCGTGAAAAGCTCGTTCATGGTGACATAATCATTCCATAACAACGATAGCACTCCACAAAAATGTGACAGTCCGCTACATATTCTATAGCGTCCCAGAAACAATTCCTTGGACAAGAAATTGAATCTTCGGCAAATATTCCTTTCCCACCAAGCGGCTGTCCAACCTTGCTAAATGATACTCATAATATTTGCACCTCTATCAGTCCGTCATTCAATTGTTGACAGTATAACACCTGCCCTTTTATTTGTAAAGTCTTTTGTGTCTTATTTTGGGCACAAAAAAAGCACGAGACGGGATTCGAACCCGCGACCCTCGCCTTGGCAAGGCGATACTCCACCACTGAGCCACTCGTGCATGTTCTTATGTTTTTCAACCGAACAATATGTATTATACTGATACCTAGTCTTTTTGTCAACAACTTTTTTAATTTTTTTTAAAAAGGCGATTCTGCTTCTTGCAGACTCGCCTTGCACATGTTTTATTCTTCTATCTGCTCCAAATCTTCGACGTCTAACACTAGGTTCTCCACCCGTTTTGACATCTTCCAAATAAAAATAACAGAAACTACAACAAGCACCAATGCCAGCACCTGCGACACTGCGATATCTGAACCTGGAATCAATAATTGGTCAGTTCGAAGTCCTTCAATCCAAAATCTTCCGATTCCATATCCAAACAGATACATCAGTAAAATTTCACCATCAAATTTTTTATATTTTCTCCACCAAAGCATAATAAGGAGAACACCAACATTCCATAATGATTCATAAAGGAAGGTCGGATGAACCTGTATATAATTGATTCCATCAATCACTTCTATATTGCGACGCATCATATCCGTTACATCCGAACCTCTGACCGAATCGAGTGGAAGCCTCATAGCTAATAGACTATCTGTATACTCTCCAAAGGCTTCTCTATTAAAGAAATTACCCCATCGTCCTATAATCTGACCCAAGATCAGTCCCGGGCATGCCGTATCTGCCAGAACTCCAAAGGAGAGTTTCTTAACCTTACAGTAGGTAGCCACCGTAATCACAGCTGCTATCACACCGCCGTAGATGGCAAGTCCTCCTTCTCTGAGATTAAAAATGCTGAGTAAGTCATCCTTGTAATAATCCCACGAAAAAATAACATAGTAAAGTCTCGCGCCAATGACAGAGATGATTACCGCATAGATTGCAAGGTCGTAATAAATATCCGGGTTCTGCCCGCTTTTCTTTGCAAGATAGGATGCCATTAAAATGCCCGCAACAACACTTAGACCAATCACAATTCCATAATATGCAATTTCGAATCCAAACACGGAAATGGTCTTTCCTACTTTTTCTAGATGAATTCCCAGATTCGGAAAATCAATATTCATTGTCATATTATCTTCCCTTTCCTAACTATACGTTGAATCTAAAGAGAATGATGTCTCCATCCTGAACCACGTATTCTTTTCCTTCCAAACGAACCAGTCCTTTGTCCTTAGCTGCTCCGTATGTGCCGCAATCCATCAAATCATCATAGCTTACAATCTCTGCGCGGATAAATCCACGCTCGAAATCTGAGTGAATCTTTCCGGCCGCCTGCGGCGCCTTCGTTCCCTTCTTAATTGTCCAAGCACGAACCTCCGGTTCTCCGGCTGTCAGATAACTGATAAGGCCGAGAAGACTATAACTCGCCTTTATGAGTTTCTCAAGTCCGGACTCGCTTAGTCCAAGGTCTTCTAAGAACATTTTCTTCTCATCATCTTCAAGTTCCGCAATCTCCTGTTCAATCTGTGCGCATACCACGAATACTTCGCAGTTCTCTTTCTCTGCATATTCTCTTACAGATGCCACACCTTCATTAGATGCACCGTCATCCATAAGGTCATCCTCTGCCACGTTCGCAGCAAAGATTACCGGTTTATAGGTAAGCAGATTGTAACTTTCGAGAAGGGCCAACTCGTCTTCATCGTTTACTTCAAAACTTCTTGCCATATTGTCTTCTTCAAGATGTGCTTTGATCTTCTCCAAAAGTTCCAGTTCCTTTGCAACTGTTTTATCGTTGCGGGCAACCTTCACTGCCTTGGCGATACGTCTTTCCAAAATCTCAATGTCTGAGAAAATAAGTTCCAAATTGATTGTTTCAATATCACGAAGCGGAGCAATGCTTCCGTCAACGTGTACAATATTGCTGTCTTCAAAGCATCTTACAACATGTACAATTGCATCTACTTCACGGATATTTGCAAGGAATTGGTTTCCGAGACCTTCGCCTTTGGAAGCCCCCTTTACAAGTCCTGCGATATCCACAAATTCAATCGCTGCCGGAACAATCTTCTTCGTGTTGTACATCTTACCGAGAACATCCAATCTCTCATCTGGCACAGTTACCACACCCACATTCGGGTCAATGGTACAGAACGGATAGTTCGCTGATTCTGCGCCCGCCTTGGTGAGCGAGTTAAACAATGTACTTTTTCCAACATTTGGTAATCCCACAATGCCTAATTTCATGTATATTTCCTCTCAATCTATTATTCTTTATCTCTCGTCTCCATAAGAACAATGGTCCCTTTCGGAAACGTAATAATGACTTCATCATCTTTATACTCATTGCTGACACATCTGCTTTCGAACGGACTCATCCTATAGTGTTCTAGAGGATACTTTGCCCCTTCGATTGAGACATCTGGAGCATATCCGCCAAGTGGGAACAAGGAAAAATATTTCCCGAAGCGTTCTTTTTCACAGAGTCGAATCTCTTTTTCCCATACAGAAATGCGATTGCACTCATCCAATATATAGGATTTCATGCCTTGGTCTAAAGCAATCTTCAATATCTGAACATTCGCCATCACATGGTCAAGCCTTGTCCCTGTAGCACCTAGTAAGAAAAGTTCCTTCACATCAAGTTCCGCTGCAAGACACACGGCAATCTCCGTATCTGTCGCATCTTTAACAGAGTCAAACTCACGAATCGGAATATCTGTCTGTGATTTGTAATGTGCAATCACCTCAGGTGAAACGCTATCGAAATCCCCCACAATATGTGTCGGCACAACCTGATTGCGATAGAGGAAATTCAGTCCACTGTCAACCCCTATCACATAGTCCGGTCTTATGTTGTCTATCATCTTCATTGCAAACGTGTCGTTAATCGAACCACCGCTTACAATCACACCTTTTTTATTCATATTTGTTTAAGATTTCCATCATCGCTTTTGTGTTTGCTGCTGTATCTCCATTGTAAACAGAAGATCCTGCTACGATGATATTTGCTCCTGCTTTGATTACATCCTCAACGTTGTGAGTATCGATACCACCGTCTACTTGGATATCTACATTAAGACCTTTTGATTCAACAAGTGCCTTTGCCTCTGCAATCTTATCAAGTGCGATTGGCATGAACTTCTGTCCGCCAAAACCTGGTTCTATCGACATAATAAGAATCATATCGAGTTTATCAACGTATGGTTCTAATGCTGAAACAGGTGTTGCAGGTTTAATAGATACACCAACCTTACATCCGCATTCTCTGATTTTGGCAATTGTTGCATCTAAATCTTCACATGCTTCAATATGGACAGTAATAATATCTGCACTTGACTTTGCAAATGTTTCAATGTAACGGATTGGTTCTTCAATCATAAGATGAACGTCATGAACCATAGTTGAAGCTGGACGAATAGACTTCAAAATTCCAGGTCCAAAAGAGAGGTTTGGTACAAACATACCATCCATTACATCATAGTGAATGTACTTTGCTCCGTTTTCTTCTGTTGTCTTAAGTTCCTCTCCCAACACCTTAAAATCTGCTGAGAACATAGATGGTGCTAAAATCATCATAATTAATATCTCCTTTTCTCTTTTAATTCCTGGTACATTTCTAAATAATTTTCATATCTCACCGGATGAATCTTACCCTCTTCTAAGGCATCCTTCACTGCACATCCCGGCTCGTGCACATGGTCACAACCCTGAAATCTGCACTGCCCTTCAAAAGGAGCAAACTCTGTGAAATAAAATTTCAGTTCTTCTTTTTCAAAATCATTGGTATACAGGGAACTGAATCCCGGTGTATCCATAATGTAAGTGTCATCTTCAATCCATATCAGTTCTGAGTGTCGGGTCGTATGCTTGCCACGCTCAATCTTCTCACTGATACTGCCCGTCTCCATCTTGGCATCCGGCTGGATGATGTTGATAAGAGACGACTTGCCAACTCCGGAAGGACCCGCAATTGCAGTGGTCTTCCCTTTTAAAAGTTCCTTTAACTGATTGACATTGTCCTCCTGAATTGCACTTGTAAAAACCATTTGATAACCGCACGCTTCATAAATGTCTTTCAGTTTCTGAATCTCCGGCTCTGCTGCAATATCCTTCTTATTGAAACACAAAATCACCGGTATCTCTTTACTCTCCATCATAATCAAAAAGCGATCTAACAGATTAAAATGTGGTTTCGGCTTTGTAACCGCAAACACTACAAGTGCCTGGTCAATATTGGCCACTGCCGGACGAATCAATTCATTCCTTCGTGGCAGGATATCTACAATATTACCCTTCTTCTCTACCTCATCGAGCACATCCAGCTCGACCATATCACCAACCAATGGTTTTATCTTTTCTTTGCGAAAAACACCCTTGGCCTTGCATTCATAAAGACCGGATTCTACTACATGAACGTAGTAGAATCCGGCAATTCCTTTTATAATCTTTCCCTGCATAAATGCGTCCTTGTTATTCTCAATTTCCCGGAGGAGTCGGTTCTGTTGTTCCCGGTCCAGGTCCGTCACTTACGATAATAGTAACGGTAGAACCCTCTTCCACACTCTGGCCTGCTTTGTCAACATCGACAACAATACCTAAATTATATTTGGTACTTGCTGTTGTATCTTTCTTAATAGTAACATCTAATTTTTCAAGTATCTTTACGACATCTGTATATGTTTTTCCTTGCATTTCACTCAGAGCCGGAATATTTACTTTCACTTTTCCTGCACTTACCATATATTTTACAGTAGTCATTCTCTGAAGCACAGTTCCTTCTTCTGTCTCCTGTGCAATAACGCGACCTGCCGGTTCTTCACTGTTGACTTCCTCCACAGTTCCTTTCAATCCAGCATCTGACAAGGCTTTTTCTGCCTCTGCTTTTGTTTTTCCTACAAGTTTCGGCATCGTCGTTTGTCCAACACCCTTGCTGACGTACAATGTAATCTCGGTATCCTTATTGCCCACTTCACCTGCAGCCGGCTCTGTTCTTGTTGCCTTTTCTGCTTCAATTGTATCGTGATTCTCCGTTTTAACTATGATATTCTTCTTCGCAAATCCAGCATTGACAAGATCTATCATAGCCTCTTTTTCTGTCTTATTGCTAACATCCGGAATTGTAATTGGGATAATCTTAAGTCCTGTGCTGACATACACTTGAACCTTCGTACCTTCCGGCAAGGTGACTCCTTGTGCAGTCATCTGTTTGAAAATATAACCCTTGTCATATTTTTCAGACTCTTCTTCGCGTACAACAGATAACACGAGTCCTGCTTCTGTACATGCTTCTTCTGCTTCCTCAAGAGTCATGCCAACAAGCTTCGGTACTTTATTCTTGTCATCACCCTTTTCAATGCCAGGTGCGGAATTAAAAAGTCCAGCTACATTTCCAATAACAAGCACCAAAACTCCTACAAATACGGCTGCTGCTACAATAGTCATAATCTTCATGATCTTTGCCATTTTAGGATCTAGTTCTTTCTTCTTTTCTGCTCTGTGACGTCTCGCGCGCTCGTATTCCTCTTCATCATAATCGTCATCATAATCATCGTTGTACTCGGAATCGTATTCCACACCACCCTGAATGCGCTCTAACTCTTCCGGAGTAATCATAATCGTATCTGCCACACTCACAAGTGGCGAAATTCTTACAAAATCTCCATCCGGATTCTGAAGTGAACGTTTCAAATCACGAATGAGTTGAGATACATTGGCATAGCGTCTGTCCGCACTCTTCTGTGTACATTTCAAAATAATCTGCTCTAAACTGTTAGGAATACCTTCCACATACTCTGATGGTGGTAAAATATCTTCCTGCAGATGCTTAAGCGCAATTGATACCGTAGAATCTCCATCAAACGGAAGCTCACCTGTGATCATCTCATACATTGTAATACCGAGTGAGTAAATGTCACTCTTCGCATCGCTGAATCCACCTCTTGCCTGTTCCGGAGATGTGTAGTGTACAGAGCCCATGACATTCGTACTAATCGTATTAGACGAGGTCGCTTTCGCAATCCCAAAATCTGTCACCTTCACCTTTCCTTCTTTGGAAATAATAATATTTTGTGGTTTTACATCTCGATGAATAATATGTTTGCTGTGTGCAGCCTCAATTCCGGCACACACCTGAAGTATAATTCCGATTACTTCCTTTGAAGTCAGTTTGCCCTTTTTCTGAATATAGTCCTTTAATGTAATCCCTTCTACAAGCTCCATTACTATGTAATAGAGTCCTCGATCCTCAGCAACGTCGTATACATTCACAATATTCGGATGCTGCAGACCCGCTGCCGACTGCGCCTCTGACCAGAATTTCTTTACAAAATTTTCATCCTCGCGGAATTCTCTCTTTAATACCTTGACAGCCACGTAACGATTCAGCACACGGTCTACTGCCTTATAAACATCAGCCATACCGCCCATGCCGATTCTGCCCATAATCTCATATCTGCCGCCAATCATAACGCCTTCTCTTATCATAAATTCACCTCATCTGCGAACGGCTCGGCAACAACGACTCCAATATTATCACTACCGCCATTCTCCTTTGCTCTCTCTATCAATTGTTCTACAGCTTCTACAACATCTCTAGAGCACTTCACAATATGTAACATTTCTTCGTCCTCCACCATGTTGCTCAATCCATCTGTACACATCAGAATGACATCGCCCTTTTTCATGCGATACTCATAAAAATCAACATCTACCTCATCCTTCGCGCCAATGGCTCTTGTTATGATATTCTTATCCGGATGAGATTTCGCTTCATCTTCGTTGATACCACCGAGACGAACCATCTCCTGTACCAACGAATGGTCTTTTGACAACTGCTTAATATCATCATTCAGTAAATATAACCGGCTATCACCAACATTTGCAAAATAGAGAGTCTTTTCTATCACGGTGGCTGCCACCAGTGTAGTTCCCATTCCACTTAACTTTGCGTCCTGTCTTGCCGTTTCCAATACCCTTTCATTTGCATGGGTAAACGCTTTTGTCATCATTGCTTCCGGATCGTCTTCTGTACTTGCTTCCAGTTCCTCTTTTAACACCTCAACGGCCAAACGCGAAGCATATTCACCGGCTCTGTGTCCGCCCATTCCGTCCGCAACGACTAATAGATTCGGAAGTTTTCCGATGGGAGACTCAGTTACGAATACATAATCCTGATTGACCTCCCGAACCATTCCGACATCCGTC
The DNA here is from genome assembly GCA_045577115.1 of Faecalimonas sp. Taxonomy (GTDB): domain Bacteria; phylum Bacillota; class Clostridia; order Lachnospirales; family Lachnospiraceae; genus Faecalimonas. The sequence goes on from JAZNHX010000104.1 coordinate 7,697, forward strand.
TTTGAAAACGTCTTCATATAGTTCTCCTTTATTTCTCTACGTAACGCCTACGTAGTTGTCCACAAGCCCCATCAATATCAGAGCCCATTTCTCTTCTTATAGTAACATTTATTCCGCTTTCGCCTTTTTCCGCTGTTTTTCAAGTGTTTTTCTGACGTTGCGTCTTACCATGCGTCTTACCGTTGAAAAAACACGGTTTTTCAAGCGTTTTACGTTCCTAAATGTGTCCTATTTCCCACATAGCATTTTAACACAATAGAAATCACAAAACAAGATATATTTCTTGTCCGTTTTTGCTTCCTTCTGCTTTTCCTTGTTGTTTTGCCGGGAATCTTTCAAAGCAAGATACATATGTGGTACATTGCACAGAAAAAACACAGTTGAAAGTAACGCCTATAATATACATGCAATAGCCTTCAAGTTTGCGCGTAAAAAATGGTAGTGTTTATTATAATAAATATATCCAAATCTTACGCACAAAATAATATGGAATTCGCTCAAAACAACTAATCGGCGTGCTAACGTTGCACGCCGATGCCTTATATTTCGTTTTTATATTATTTTGCTTGTATCTTGTTTCACAAGGAAAATACTTTTAGTTTTTATGAAACAACATAGTCATCTGCGACCTTTTCTAATTTTCGATAATCACAGTGATACTTCAAAACCTTGTTCTTCTCAATCTGCTTTGTATAAATCTTGCTTGCTTTCTCCTCAATCTTGTCAGCAATATCTAATATAAAAGCATACTCTTTCATCATCAAAGCCATTTTCTGATTGTCTTGTTTAGATGCACCAGAAGAAATTGTAAACTTGATATTTGTATACAGCCCTTTCTTCACCGGAAACATCTTGCGAATATCGAGGACTGCTAAAATTCTTTGCTTGTAGTGTCCCCTTTTATCTGGTTCAATTTTATTCAAAATATCGTGATTCTTAATCTCTACAACAACATCATTCGGTCTAATTTCTGTCTCTTCAATAATCTCATATATACGATACCAACTCGCTGTAACATCATCCCATGTTTTATGCTTATCCTTTGCTGAAGTCAATGGAATCACATACTCCCGTCCTTCATTGTTTAATAAAATTCCCAAATGAGGTTTGTCTTTGTAATTCTCACTGTTCTCATCATATGAAATTTCTGATTCAACTTCATTCAATTTCTTTAGATAATCTATATCTATGTATACAAACTGTACTTTGTTAAATTTCATATGTAAAACTCCTTTAGAGATAAAATGAGGGAAACATTTCTGCTTCCCTCCCAATTATTGTTTCTCGCTTCAACGCCTTTGGTGGAGATACACCAACCTATATCGTTTCCCGTTTCAACGTCTTTGGTAGGGAAACACCAACCTATATTGCTTCCCACTTCAACGTCTTCGGTGGGGAAACACCATGAGCAATTCCTTTGCTCATTTATATTATATGCAAATTAATAAAAATATGCAATAGTTTTTTATCCAATTTACAAATGATACTGGTTTATTTAGGTGCTTGCCACCCAATTGAAAGCCTTCCACTTTCATGCGAAATCAACTATTTCGTAAAGTGTGTGCATAGTTTTAACGTTTCCAGTCTAACGGCGATACGCTCCTTATATCGCATGACCATATGAATATGGAGAAAGGATTTCCCTCCTGGCAATTTTAGTATACTATTGAAGTAAGTAAATTACAATTGAAAATTTTCATAGTTTTATTATTCGTCACATTTTCTAATAATAAATTTGCATTTTTCCACAGGATACGGCACTGTTAACCGGGTGTGTTGCTCCACAGAAACAACTTCTGCAACAACCTCTTTGTTTTCATATCCCACCGGAACAATCACCTTATCACCAATCTTTAGATTTAAATCATTCGTTCTATAATGATACGGATAAGGATTGTTTTCGTAAATCACCCCACAATAAAAGTAAATATTTTTATCATTCAGGGCTATCTCTAATGCTTCTTCACGAGCAATAGATAGTGCGCGCAAAAATTCTCTTTCATCCAAATAATCTCTTAGATTTAGTCCATATGTTTCTGTGCGAAAATATTTCTTCCGCCATTCAGTATTTTCTTTTTGAATATTATTTGGACTATGAGAACCAACAGAAACTTTCACTGAAACAGGTACTGTGACAGCACGTTCTTCTAATGCTGTTTCTTTTTTTGCTGCACGCAATGCCTCTTCATATTCCTCGAGTGTTTCGTAATCATCTGCATCCACGCCGTACTCGAAACCATCTTCACAATCATCTCGCCATGCATACTTTGCTTCTTCTAATACTTCTTCATATTCTTCAGCCGTCTCATAATCTTCCGGGTCGACTCCATACTCCAACCCATCCTCGCATTCATCACGCCATGCGTACTTGGCTTCATTCAATGCTTCTTCGTATTCCTCAGACGTTTCGTAATCTTCCGGGGCTAATCCATACTCCAATCCGTCCTCACAATCTTCTCGCCATGCATACTTTGCTTCTTCTAGAGCCTCTTCATACTCCCATTCTTCTTCATAATCTTCGGGTGAGATACCATAATCAGACCCATCTTCACATAATTCTCTCCAACTATAATCTTCTTCATCATCGTAAAGATAAGAGTCATCATCGTCATCTTCTTTGGTGCATTCTTTAAAAATATTGTATGCAATCCATTTTTCACCCATGGAGGTTTTTCCATCTCCGTCAAAATCAAATAATCCCATAGAAACCTCTCCTATCATTCATCTTGTATATTCTTGTCATTAATTTATATGTTCTCTTTATATATACTACATAAGAATTGATTCAAAACTCTAGACAGCAGACTCTCCCCAATGTTTACAAACACTGAGTTCTTGTAGCGTACAGCATGCGCCAGGACGTGACCAATCACTATGAGCATTTACGAAATTTTGTATTGTTCGTTTCATACGAAGTGCATCATCCATGTCCATATATTTTTCAATATATAACATATTCCAACACTTAACATCCCATGACCAGGTTTCTGCTTTGTTCATTCCGAAGTAACGATACCACTCGGCAAGATTTTCGCCTTTTTTCAAAGAGCCTAGTACTAAAATAATACTGCTTGAACATATTTGTACATCTACTGCAGGCTGTGATGGAATCTCACTACAACTTAATCCATACTTACGTGCATACAAAAGCCCTTTAGAGCCAGCCGAACAGTATATAGTAGGTTTTGCTGCTTTATTAAACATCCCGAATATATCTTGACTAATTATCTTTACATTAGAATGAATTGTTATCTTAGATAAACATGGAATGTCAAATGCATATTTCTCTATGGAATATAAATTTCGTGGTAATTCAACTTCTGTTAATTTGGAATTCGAAAAAGCAGAATAACCAATATGAACAACACTTTGTGGAATATCTATGCTTTCGAGGGATGTAGACGATAGCATTCCTGCACTTATATACTTCAATTTTTCAGGCAATATTATTCTTTTCAAACTACGGCTTGAAAACGCATGAGAACCGATTACCTTTACATTTGGTGGCACCGCAAGTTCTTCAATCGCACAGCCGCTAAATGCCGAATCACCTATTTCCAATAAACTTTTAGGTAATCGCACTTTTTTTAACTTCGTACAATTAGCAAATACTCTTTTTCCTATGTACTTACAACCCTCTTCAAATATTACTTCTTCTAACTCAACACAATTTTCAAATACACCGTTCCAAATACCGATTACAGGTTTTCCGTTTATAGATGATGGAATTACTATTTTCTTATCTCCGAATCCATTATACTGATTTATAAGGAGATAATTCCCGTCCACTTCTGTCTGAAAGATGTTTGTATTTGTTTTAGCCACTTCTGTCGCTTTAGCCTTTACAATCTTCTTTCCACACTTAGGACAATACTCAAATTTTGCTTGTAGCGTAGTATAACAGAATTCACACTCCAAATTAGTATGAACATATTTACTCTCATATTCTCTGTTCTCTTTTGTAACCTTTGCGACTTGCTCTTTCAACTCGGCCATCTCTTTTAAATGCGCCTCTTTTTCAATCTCCAGCCGATTTATCTGACCTTCCTGTTCCTTAATCTTTTTATTTAGTTCAATTTTGTTACTAAAAATTCCCAAACTACGCACCCTCTTTCTACAATTAAAGTTAGTCTTTTGAAACTTAAATCTTGCTCGTGAAGTTCCCACATACATCATCTTTGTCGTCCTTTTGTTTTGTGTCTTCAAACATATAAGGTACTTCCGTGTCTTCGTTTTCGTCTATATCATCGATTACAAAAGCATCAAATAGTGCTTTATTGTATGCTTCCATCGTTTCATAATTTTCAGGATAAATACCGTAGGCACTACCATCCTGACAATTCATTCGCCAAGCATATTTATTATTGCTTTCTGCGGAGGATGAAACACTTGTTTTCTCACTCTTCCACGTAGTATTGCTGTTAGGAATTCTACTTGTTTTAGGAGTATAAGTATCAGGATTAGTTTCTGTATCATCTGGGTCAAACGCTCCCATTGCACCCAGGAATCCGCCAAGCCTAATAATGTCTTCTGTTTTTCTCAACCTGCCTGTCGACAAACCAATTGCTGACGCGCGATAAGGATTAGGAACACCACGCTTTCGATAATGATATTTTCGTTCCATCCTATTAGCAATCATATTCATAATTGCTCCGGCAAGCAAATCAAGTAATGTATTAAATGGTTCTGGGCATTTAGTACTTTTCCTTTTCCCTTTTCTTCTCCTTTTTGCCATAAGCGATACTCCTTTCTGCAAGAATTATCTTCAAAACTTTCTTCCATGGTTTTGGCTTTGGACATAATTATAGATTACATAAATCTTTTCACATTTTATTTTGTGTCAGCACTGATGACACAAATTTTATTCATCACACGTCTCTAAATAGCACAGCGGTAACATCGGATAATCATCATTATATTTCTTAAAATTATAAGTTCCCATAGTCTGATAACATGGATATTCTTTGTACCTATCTCCACAT
>JAZNHX010000105.1:0-25520 GCA_045577115.1 Faecalimonas sp.
TTTGACATTAAAAATGCACCTCCAAATGTTAGTTTTGTGTCTAACATTTGGGGTGCACTTCAGCTCCCCTTACTCTCTCAAATAATTTGCAAACAAGTCGGAGGCCAAGCGGTCTTAGGAAGACAACAGCAAGCAGCAACTCCTTGGCTCACAGAACGACATGGCTACGATCCGACTTAGAATATTTTGACATTAAAAATGCACCTCCAAATGTTAGTTTTGTGTCTAACATTTGGGGTGCACTTCAGCTCCCCTTACTCTCTCAAATAATTTGCAAACTTCGTATACTGCGGGAGCCATGTCAGATTGATGGTTCCTATCGCACCATTTCTTTGTTTTGCAATGATAATCTCGGCAACATTTTTAAATTCTGTGTCTTTGTTGTAATAGTCATCACGATAGATAAACATTACAACATCGGCATCCTGCTCTATTGCTCCCGACTCACGAAGATCCGAAAGCATCGGTCTGTGGTCCGGACGCTGCTCAACTGCACGGCTAAGTTGCGACAATGCAATTACCGGAACATTCAATTCTCTGGCAACCCCTTTCAATGCTCTCGAGATTTCTGAGATTTCCTGTTGTCTAGATTCGCTTCTACCACCCACACGTCCAGTCATCAATTGCAAATAGTCGATGATAATAAGGTCCAATCCATGTTCCAGTTTGTATTTACGGCATTTTGAACGAAGTTCTGAAATCGAAATACCTGGTGTGTCGTCGATAATTAGATTGGAGCGTCCAATGATTCCCGCACTTTCAATTAATTTCTCCCAATCGGAATCTTTTAGATTGCCAGTACGAAGTGACTGTGCATCTACCTGCGCTTCCAATGCGAACAGACGATTCACCAGCTGCTCCTTTGACATTTCCAAACTAAAAATCGCAACAGACTTATTGGCCTTAAATGCCACATGCTGTGCAATATTAAGTACAAAAGCTGTCTTACCCATAGAAGGTCTTGCTGCCACAAGAATCAAATCCGATGGCTGAAGCCCTGCGGTCTTGTAATCCAAATCTAAGAATCCGGTTGGAATACCAGTTACACTTCCTGCATTTTTTGACGCCGCCTCTATCTTATCCAAGGCATTTAAGACAACCTGTTTGATCGGCACAAAGTCACCTGTATTACGCTTTTGAACCAACTCAAAGACCTTCTTCTCCGTTGTCTCAAGCACTGCTTCCATCGGTTCCTTGCCTAGATAGCACATATTTTCGATTTCTTCATTTAATTTTATCAGACGACGCAAGATCGCCTTTTCTGCAACGATTTCTGCATAATATTTGACATTCGCAGATGTCGGCACAGCTGCCACGAGGTCTCTTACAAACTCTAAACTGCTAATCTCTGCAGGAACATCCTTTTCCTTCAGTCGCGACTGCAGAGTAATCAAATCTACCGGTTTCCCTTCATTATATATCTCAACAATCGCCTCGAAAATTACACCGTATGCAGATTGATAGAAATCATCTCCACTCACAATCTCCGATGATGTCAGAATCGCTTCCTTGTCCATCAGCATGGCGCCGATTACTGCTTGTTCTGCTTCAATACTATGAGGCAGTACTCGTTTAATGAGTGCTTCATCCATAGCCAAAGCCTCCTATTCTTCTGTTACAATCACTTTCAATTCCACTGTTACTTTTGGATGTAGTTTGACCGGAACTGTGTGCGTTCCGAGTGTTTTAATCGCATCCTTCAGCTGAATCTTTTTCTTGTCGATATCATATCCCATCTGGTCCTTTACTGCAACTGCAATTTCTTTGCTTGAAACAGAACCAAATGCTCTTCCACCTTCACCGATTTTGATAGCAAGTTCTACTTTTCCTGCTTCAATCTTCTTTCCGAGTTCTTTCGCCTCGTCCAAAATCTGTTGTGCAACCTTTTCCTCGTTTGCCTTTTGAAGTTTCAAATCATTGAGGTTCTTTCCGGTTGCTTCCAAACCTAACTTCTTTGGAAGAATGAAGTTTCTTGCATATCCGTCATTTACATTTACAATCTCTCCCTTTTTTCCGAGGGCCTTCACGTCTTCAAGTAAAATTACTTTCATATTATATATCTCCTTCTGCAATCATCGTATCAATGGTTTCTTTTAGGGCGTTAATTGCCTCGTCCATATCGGTATGCTGGAACTGTGTTCCTGCAGTGTTAATATGACCACCGCCACCCAGTCTTTCCATAATAATTTGAACATTTACCTCGTCAATTGCTCTCGCACTTACATAAATCTTACCAAAATATTCAGTCAGAACAAACGACGCCTTGATTCCATTGATGTTCAGTAATTCATTTGCTGCCTGTGCACCGATAATCGTCGGACTGTCGACTTCCTCATTTTCAAATCGCGCAATGGCATACTCCTCACGGAAAATCTCTGCGCTGCTGACAACCTTTGAGCGTTCGCGATACCAATCCAAATCATCACGGAACACTTTTCGCACATGCACAATATCCGCACCACAGCGTTTCAAGAACGCTGCCGCCTCAAATGTTCGCACTCCAGTACGATTCATAAAGTTGTTGGTGTCAATCATAATGCCGGCATACATGCTGTTTGCCTCGAGTGCCGTAATCTTAATATCATCCGCAATATATTGTAACATCTCTGCGACCATTTCGCACGCAGAAGATGCATAAGGTTCAATATAAGACAATACCGTATTTTCGATAATGTCATTTGTCTGCCTGTGATGGTCAAACACGACGATCATTTTGGCTGTTTTCAAAAGTTCCGGACATTCGGTAAGTTCCGGTCTGTTTGTGTCCACAACTACCACCATCGTATTGTCATTCATCACGTTGTGCACATCTGATGGTTTAATAAACATATCCTCCGGATAATTGGAGTTCTTACAAAAATCATCATAAAACGGACGTACGGATGTAGTAATCTCATCAATTACGATATGTGCTTTTTTCTGCATGGTCTGAGCCGCACGGTAAATACCTACCGCAGCACCAAAAGAATCCACATCTGCCATGCGATGACCCATAACAATAATCTGGTCCTTCGACATGATGAATTCGCGGAGCGCCTCTGCCTTTACACGCGCTTTCACGCGGGTATTTTTCGCAGTCTGCTCTCTTTTACCACCAAAATATTTAATATTCTTTCCTTCTTTGACAACCGCCTGGTCACCGCCTCTAGCAAGCGCAAGGTCAATTGCCACACGGGCATTGTTATAACTCTGAGCGTATGTCTCAGAAGATAGACCCATTCCAATACTTAAGGTTACCGGCATGGTGTTACCGATATTCACACTTTTCGCATCCTCGAGGACTGCGAATTTACCCTTTACCATCTCTTTGAAGTACTGCTTTTTCACAACGAAGAAATATTTGTCCTTCTCCATTTTCTTTACCAGTCCATCAAAATTAGCAAGGTACTGATTCACTTTTCGGTCAATCAATGCAATCAAAAGCGATTGTCTGACTTCCTCCACACTCTCCATAACCTCTTCGTAGTTATCAAAATAGATTAGACCGGAAACCAGTTTTTGTCCCTCGTTCTCACAAATATATCGATGCAATTCTGTAACATCATCAAAACTCACTGTAACAAATGTTTCCCTGTCCTTTGCAAATCCAAAAGACCCTTCCAATGCATGCAGATTCTTCAGCGATACGCATGTCATAGTCGCCTTGTAGTCCCGTCCCTCATAAGAAACCTCAAGTTCTGCTGCTGTACCTTCGTCTTTCGGGAAAACACTGCGATTCAAATCATGAATATAACTGCTGAGATATATCTCCTTCGTCTGCTCTTTTTCAAAGATAGACACGAAACTTTCATTTGCCCATAAAATTTTCCCATCCTCTGCTAAAACAACATAAGGATATGGCAATTCTGTAAGCAGAGCATTGTGGAGAAATCCGTATTGCTCACCTCTGCTGCTCTTCTTTTTTGACTTTCGCGAGCCGCTTTTTATATACAGAATTGTAAGGGCTACCGTATACAGCACGCAAAGCCCAACAACAATAAATACTATTTTCATCTCTATCCCTCATATCCGTTTGGATTATTTGACTGCCATCTCCATGAATCTTCACACATTTCGTCTAATCCACGGACAGCTTCCCAATCAAGTTCTTCCTTTGCTTTTGTAGGATTCGCATAGCACATTGCAATATCCCCTGCTCTTCGGTCCAGAATCTTATACGGCAAATTTCTTCCACAAGCGTTGCTAAACGCTTTTACCATATCAAGCACAGAGTACCCGTTACCTGTTCCAAGGTTATACACGCACACACCTGCACCTTCTTTAATCTTCTTCAAAGCTTTTACGTGACCGTCCGCAAGGTCAACCACATGGATGTAATCACGTACACCGGTACCATCCGGTGTGTCATAATCATTTCCAAATACTCCAAGAAACTCTCGTTTGCCTATAGCCACTTGTGTAATGTATGGCATAAGATTGTTCGGAATTCCCTTCGGATCTTCTCCGATTGTTCCACTCTTATGTGCTCCAACCGGATTAAAATAGCGAAGCAGCACCACATTCCACTCCGAGTCTGCAGTGTGCAAATCTGTCAAAATCTGTTCGAGCATGGACTTTGTCCAACCATATGGATTGGTACACTGTCCCTTCGGGCACTCTTCCGTAATCGGAATAAATGCCGGATCTCCGTAAACGGTCGCAGAAGAACTAAAAATAATGTTCTTTACGCCGGCCTGCTTCATGACATTGCAAAGCACCAATGTACCTGCAATGTTGTTGTCATAGTATTCCAATGGTTTTGCTACGGATTCTCCAACCGCCTTCAGTCCTGCAAAGTGGATAACCGCTGTTATGTCCTCCTTTGCAAAAATAGTCTCAAGCGCTTTTGCATCACGGATATCCGCCTCATAAAACAGAACCTCTTTGCCTACAATTTTTTCAACACGTTTCAAAGACTCTTTGCTCGAATTACAAAGATTATCTACCACTACTACATCATATCCTGCATTAATAAGTTCAATACATGTATGACTGCCAATATACCCGGCTCCACCTGTTACTAAGATTGCCATTTCGCTCTACCTCCATAAACTTTCCGGATACAAACCTGAAGCCTTTAATTGCTGAATTGCCTTGACAACCATCGGTTTATCTTCCTTATATGTGATTCCATACCACTTATCCTCAGATTCTAAAACTGACACAGTTGCTTTGCTATCTGCTAACAAATTACTCACTACAGCAGGAAGATAATACTCGCATTTCATTGGATTGGTACTAAGACCTTCCTGCAAAAATGCTGCAAACCCATTTTTAATTTCCTGAAGAAAGCTTGCGGTAAATCCCCACATATTCATAGAAACAATGCTATTCTTCGGAAGAGTAGTCCATGTAGCCCCATCATTCTCTGTATATGCAGCTCCGTCACCCTTCTTCTCAATACGTGTTCTTTCTGTCACACTCACAAGTTCTCCAGCCCCATTCACACTACACACACCGCGTGATACATAACCGTTCTCTGTCAATGTGTTTTCAAGCTGGTATCCTACCATTGTATAACGATATTTGTCATCATCCTCATGAGTAGACAAATAATCGTAAATCTTCTGAAAAGCATCTCTGCCATAATAATCATCTGCATTAATTACCGCAAAAGGTCCATGAATCACATCGATTGCACTGAGTACAGCATGTGCCGTTCCCCAAGGCTTCACACGCCCCTCTGGAACCTCAAACCCTTGTGGAATGTTATGTACGTCTTGGAATACATATTCCACATCCATAACCTTCTCGATACGCTTGCCAACAGCTTCTTTAAAATCAACTTCGTTTTCTTTCTTAATAATAAAAACAACTTTTTCAAATCCCGCACGCTTAGCATCGAAAATAGAAAAGTCCATAATAATATGTCCTTGCTCATCCACAGGATCAATCTGTTTCAATCCGCCATAACGACTTCCCATTCCTGCTGCCATGATGACTAATACTGGTTTCTGCATTTTAATTTCCTCCATATTTGCCCACCATAATATTCTATTATATTACACTTAGGTTGAAAAGTCAAAAAAAGACCAACAATTCATTCCGAATCGCTGGTCTTTATATTTGCTATTAGTCTTGCACGTATGGCATTAAAGCAATATGTCTAGCTCTCTTAATAGCTACCGTAAGAGCTCTCTGATGTTTTGCACAGTTTCCTGTGATTCTTCTTGGAAGAATTTTTCCTCTTTCAGAAACATATTTTCTTAACTTAGCCACATCTTTGTAGTCGATTTCGTTATTCTCTTTTCCACAGAATACACAAACTTTTTTTCTTCTGCGGATATTTCTTCTCTTCATTGGAGAATCTGTTTTACTACCTTTATCAAAAGCCATTTGTCAATACCTCCTATTTTATTCTCGAACACGCATGTTCAAACTATACTACACAATCAATCGCCTAGTTGAATGGTAATTCTTCATCAATTCCGTCCGGAATATTCATGAAGCCATCTCCAATATCTGTGCTTGGTGATGGTGCAGGGCTTGCCTGATAGTTGTTACTTGGTGTAGATGCTCCGCTTGCCGCTTTGCTCTCTGCAAATTCTGACTCTTCTACGACAACTTCTGTTGTGTAAACCTTTACGCCGTCTCTGTTTGTGTAGCTTCCTGTCTGAATACGACCGCTCACTACAATCTTAGTACCTTGACGCAAATATCTCTCTGCAAATTCAGCACTTCTTCCGAATGCTACACAGTTAATAAAATCTGCTGTCGGCTCACCTTCGCGTCTTGCTGCGCGACGGTCTACTGCTAAAGTATAACGTGCAATTGCAAGTGCGTTCTCACCTTGTGAGTATCTAACCTCAGGGTCTCTTGTTAAACGTCCCATTAAAATTACTTTATTCATTACGATTCCTCTTTTCTCTTATGCTTCTTGTCTAACGCATAAAAATCTCAATACATTGTCCATGATACGAAGTCTTGCTTCGATCTCAGCTGGAGCTGTAGCGTCAGCTTCGAAGTGGATGAAGTAGTAGTATCCTTCTCTCATCTTCTGAATTTCGTAAGCTAATCTTTTCTTACCCCATTCATCAACGTCAGAAACTTGGCCACCGAAACGAGTAATGTAAGCTTGTACTTTCTCGATAACTGCTGCTCTAGCGTCGTCTTCGATTTTTGCATTGACAACAACTGCTAATTCATATTTGTTCATGTCGTTTGCACCTCCTTATGGTCTCTGGCCCCCGATCTCTTGCCGGGAACAAGGAATAAAATAATATATCACAATTTGGTATATTAACATAATATTTCTACTATTTCAAGCATTTTTTTAATTCTTTCGTATTCTTTTCCACTAATTTTCTCGCGATCATTATCTGATGCCCGCACCCGACACATTTCAATCGAAAATCCGCCCCAACTCGCAGAATCTCCCACTCAAAACTGCCGCACGGATGCTTCTTTTTCATCTTAACAATATCGCCCACTTCATACTGCTCTGCCATCATCTATTCTCCTACCACTGTCTCGCCAACTTTTACTCCATGTACCAAAAGTCTCTGGGTCTCCGTCACGTTTGTGCATGTTGAGAGACTCACAATCTTCGATTCAGCATTTAGTTCCACGCCGGTATCATATCGAGCAATGCTCTTCACATAATTCAGATAATCCAGATACTCCTCATCGCTGTTATAGAATCTCGTATAGCTTTTCGAAGTATCCTCCACAATACACACCGCAAATATCTGATATTTCACTTCTTTTCCATCCGGTGTATAGATGTAGAAATAAGGATTCTGCTCGTAATAATCCTTCGTCTTAAACTTACGAAGTTGTCCGAACATTGAGCCATTCTTCATGTTATGTCCATAGATAAAAGTGTTGCGGTCTGCAAATTCCCGGCTGTTTAAAACATCCATAAAAATGGATCCCGAAGAATTCTTCTTACCTTCAAAGGTTGTTGTTAGGTATTTGTCATTATCCTCGCCTTTTACAATAGGATAACTGATTTTCTTCGGCTCATCGAATTGAACCCATGCAACTACATCTTCGTTGGCCTTTTTGAGTTTCTCAAAATCTACCTTGAGTGGGGTATGAACCTTCGGCTTTTCTTCTTTCCCTTTTACCGTCTCCTCATCTTGTGGCGTTTGAATCTCAATTGCATCCTCTACGATATTGTCGTACTCTTTGTCTCCTTTATGGTATTCGGAGTAAATACTTATCAGTTTATATGCTGAGAAGATAAATACAGATACGGCAATTCCTAAAATAATATTATTTACCATATTCCTCTTTCTGTTTTTTCTGGTTCTATTCTGTCTACTATCTTTCTCTGTCATCCTCTTACCACCTATTTTTCCTGCATAATCTCCACGATTGTCTTCTCTGTCTCTATCATCCCCGGCGATGCAATGCGCCCCATATTCCGCATTGTCTCCTCCGTTGTCTTTCCGTTAATTCCATGCACAGGAGCAACCGACACTCCTGCCATCGCCATATCTACCGCACGAAATGCTGCATCAACCGCAACAATTCCTTTCATGGTACATCCCTGGTTACCACCATCACAGATCATACCCGTAATTCCGGATGCCATATTGCAGATAACACGTTCCATATCGTAAATGTCTCCACCCTTAAGATAACAAAGTCCGCATGCCATACCAGTTCCCGCGGCAATGCCACATCCACAGAACGCAGAGAGTTTACCTGAATATTCCTTAATATACATGGTGATCAGATAACTGAGTGCCGTTGCACGGAGTAATTTATCCTCTGCTACCTCTTCTTTATGAATCTGCTGATAAGCAAACAGCGGCAAGGTTGCAATAATGCCATGTGCACCACTCCCGGTAATGCTCATCGCCGGCTTGTCAAGTCCAAGAACCCTCGCCTCAATAGCACCGTTGCACAGAAGCTGTGCCGTCTTCACTTCATCCTCCGAGAGCATCTTTCCTCCATTATTCTTCAATAACATCGGTCCAAATGTAGTCTTGTCAGAATGCAACCCTTCCTCCAAGAGTTCCATGTTCATAGTAAATGCTTCTCTGATAAATTCAATCTCTTTTACATCGACGCTATCTATGTACGCAACAAACTCTTGCAACGTATATTTATGAATCTCAGCCGATTTTTCTTCTGACTGCATTTTTCTTTGTTTCTCGAATAACATTTCTCCGTTCTTTTCTATAGAGTAGATATCTGTATGCCCTCCTGCGATGCGCACGAGACATTCGTCTCTATTTGTTTTCACTTTGGCATCGATGGTAATCTCGGAACCGATGTGGTCCAATATCACCTTGATTTTCCCCTGCTCCACCAACTCTTTTGCAAAAATGTTATCCTGCTCTCTCACACATTCCAAGGACTCCAGTCCTTTTTTAGCCACGCCAGCAACATAGCCAAGCGCTGCCGCAAATATATTTCCCACATCGTCAGAATGAGGAATCCCGCAAGTAAACGCATTCTTATACATACCGGAATTGAGAGAAACGCATACTTCTACCAGTTCGCCCTCGGTATACTGCTTCGCAGTTGAAACTGCAAACGCAATTGCTCCCGGCTCGGTCACGCCAAGTGCCGGTCTCATGTCTTCACAAATCAAGCTTGTCAATATATGCATTCTCGCACCTCCTAGTCTCATGCCATACAAAATTGTGACGGCTATATTGCAGAAAAAGGTGGGATTCACGCACCCACCTTCCTACTTTCCATCTTATCCGACTTTTAATTTAAACTTCTGAATCTCTTTCTCACTGGCTACACGCTCGATAATGGCACCAATACCACGAAGTTTCTCTTCAAAGCGTTCATATCCTCTCTGGATATATACGATATCGTCCACAATCGTAATTCCGTCAGTTGCCATGCCTGCGATAACAAGAGCTGCTCCAGCTCTAAGGTCAGGTGCCCCCACTCTGGCTCCCGAAAGTTTCTCAACACCCTCGATAATTGCTGAATTACCCTCAATCTTCACGTTTGCCCCCATGCGAGACAGTTCGTCTAAATATTTAAAACGATTTTCAAAAATGCTCTCTGTGATGACACTCGTACCCTCACACAGCGCCAAGGTCACACCTATCTGTGGTTGCATGTCGGTAGGATATCCCGGATACGGCAAGGTCTTCACATGTGTACTCTTCAGTCTATCCTTTGCAACAACACGCACTGCATCGTCAAACTCTTCCACTTCGCAACCCATCTCAACGAGTTTCGCAGTTGTCGCCTCCAAATGCTTTGGAATCACGTTCAGTACAGTGACATCACCCTTCGTAGCTGCTGCTGCAAACATAAATGTTCCCGCCTCGATCTGGTCCGGAATAATCGAATACTCCGTCTTGTGGAGCTTCGGAACGCCTTTGATACGAATCACATCCGTACCTGCGCCCTTAATATTGGCACCCATACTATTCAAAAAGTTGGCAACGTCTACCACGTGCGGTTCCTTTGCCACGTTCTCAAGAATGGTCTTTCCTTCTGCCATAGCCGCTGCCATCATCACATTGATCGTCGCACCTACGCTGACCACGTCAAAGAATATGTGTGAGCAATGCAGGTCTTCCGCCTCTGCGATGACCATACCACTCTCAATCGTCACTTCTGCTCCGAGTGCGCGGAAACCTTTCAAATGCTGGTCAATCGGTCTGCTTCCGATATTGCATCCTCCTGGAAGAGGAACCTCTGCTCTGCGATACTTTCCAAGTAAAGCTCCCAGAAAATAGTAAGAACCTCTAATTTTTTTCATACTGTCATAATCGATGCTCACATTTTGAACTGTAGAAGCATTGATTCGAACTGTGTGTCGATCTATACGCTGAACCATTGCACCAATCTCGGTGATTGCATCCAACATTACGTTAATATCACTTACATCCGGTAGATTGTCGATAAGGACGGTCTCGTCTGTCATAATTGCTGCTACAAGAATTGCAAGAGCTGCGTTCTTTGCACCGCCAATCTCAACTTCTCCTACCAGCGGATGTCCGCCTTTGATTATATATTGCTCCATGTTACACCTCTGTCATTATACTCCAAGAAATATTATAACACAAAATAGGAGGTTTGTTAACCTCCTATTTTTTCAAACAGTTCTAAAACCTTATCAATGGTCTCCTCCAACTCCAAACCATCTTCCGAGATGGTGTAATCAGCATACTTTTCAAATAGGCGCACACGCTCATCATACAAACTTCTAAGCGTCTGTCCTTCTCGCAGTACAACGCCTCTCTTCTTGGCATTCGAGATTCGGTTATAGATATCCTCGTAAGATGTTTTTAGATATACAACCGTTCCAATCTCCTTGAAATGTAGCATTGCTTCCTCGCAGTACACCACACTTCCACCCGGGGCGATGACTGCTTTCTCCGCCTTCAACTCTCTGTTTACCTGATTCTCAATCTCCAGAAAGCCTTCATTTCCAACTTCTGCAATGATATCCTTGAGAAGGCGCCCCTCCTGCTTTTGTATCAAGAGATCTGTGTCGATAAAATCGTAGCCAAGTCGTTTTGCAACAACCACTCCCACTGTACTTTTACCTGAAGCCGGCATCCCGATAAAGATAATATTTTTCATATGCGTCTCTTATTCTCCCTTAGTAAAATCTGCGTCTATTTCTTCTGTGTCTGCTTCTTCGACGAAACAATTCCTGAAAAAGAAGGATCTGTATCAAATCCCGCAGTCCATCCTCGTTTCTTGAAACCTGCATCTCCATTTCCATGTCATCCTTCGACTTCTCTTTCTTCACCCTGTCATAAATGCGACTGCACATGAGGTACATTTGCAGTTGGTCCGGATATTCATCATAAATCATACTGCCCTCATAGGACATGCGGTCGCACTCTTCTTCCACATACGGTAAAAGCCGTTTCACCGTCATCGGATACATACTCTTCATATACTCAAAGTCTCGTCGTTCCACTCGCTCATCATCATACTGCATCGGCATAGGATATGCCATGTAATATGGTAAACGATGTTCCATAACACACACTTCCAATCTAAATACACTATAATACATAGTATGCAGATTTGCAAATTGTGTTAAACAAAGGTGTAGCACTTTCGCACTACACCTTCTCTTACTTCCACTCCGCACTCTCCGCAAGTACCGTTATCCTACTTTTAAGTATCTCTGCGAATCCGCCGGAAATCTCTATTTTCTTCACATCCTCACCTTCATGTACCTTCAGCACGCATGGTGCGAGTACGGTTGTCAACGGAATATGATTCGGGTATACACCCATTCTTCCCTCCACAGTTGTAAATTCCACAAAGGTTCCTGTCCCTTCGTAGAACAACTGCTCCGGTGATATAATCTTCACTTCAAATACATCTGCCATACCCGTCACCTCTATTTCACACGAGCGAGTACGTCATCGATATTACCTGCATTGAGGAAATGTCCCTCCGGAATGTCATCGTGCTTTCCTTCTAAGATTTCTTTGAAGCCTTGGATAGTCTCACTGATTGGAACGTAGCGTCCCTCGAAGCCGGTAAACTGTGTTGCTACGAAGAAAGGCTGAGATAAGAATCTCTGAATCTTTCTCGCACGAGATACAGTAAGCTTATCTTCTTCGGAAAGTTCATCCATACCAAGCATCGCGATGATATCCTGTAATTCTTTATATTTCTGAAGCACTTCCTGCACACCGCGGGCTACCTTGTAATGCTCTTCTCCGACGATATGCGGGTCAAGCATTCTGGATGATGAATCCAATGGGTCTACCGCAGGATAGATACCAAGCTCTGTGATTGCACGGGAAAGTACAACCTTCGCATCCAAGTGGGCAAATGTTGTTGCCGGAGCCGGGTCAGTCAAGTCATCGGCCGGCACGTATACTGCCTGTACAGATGTGATAGAACCGTTCTTTGTAGATGTGATACGCTCTTGAAGAGCACCCATCTCTGTCTGCAGGGTTGGCTGATAACCTACCGCTGAAGGCATACGTCCTAAAAGTGCGGACACTTCAGAACCCGCCTGCGTGAAACGAAAAATGTTATCGATGAAAAGAAGTACGTCCTTACCACCTTGATCACGGAAATATTCCGCCATCGTAAGTCCTGTAAGACCAACTCTCATACGAGCTCCAGGCGGTTCGTTCATCTGTCCGAACACCATGGCTGTCTTATTGATAACTCCTGATTCCTGCATCTCTTAGTAAAGGTCATTACCTTCTCTGGTTCTCTCACCTACTCCGGTAAATACAGAGTATCCACCATGCTCTGTTGCAATGTTGGTAATCAGCTCTTGAATCAGTACGGTTTTACCTACTCCGGCACCGCCGAAGAGACCAATTTTACCACCCTTCTGATATGGACAAAGCAAGTCGATAACCTTGATACCTGTCTCCAAGAGTTCTGCTTCTGTTGCCTGTTCTTCAAAGGCCGGAGCCTTCTTGTGAATCGGCTCATATTTTACGTCAGTCGGAGCCGGTTTCTCGTCAATCGGCTCACCGAGTACATTAAAGATTCGTCCAAGTGTATTCTCACCAACCGGTACAGAGATTGGGGCACCTGTTGCCACTGCATCCATACCGCGCACCAGACCGTCTGTCGGTCCCATAGCGATACATCTTACGACGTCATCACCCAGATGTTGCGCGACCTCCACAACCAACTTGCTGCCATCTTTTCTGCTAACTTCGATGGCTTCATTGATTTTCGGCAGGTTACTTTCCGAATATTTTACGTCCAAAACCGCACCGATAACCTGAGTGATTTTTCCTATATTCTTTGTTGCCATTTTTTCACTCCTCTATCCGATAGCTTCCGCTCCGGCTATAATTTCTGTTAATTCCTGCGTAATAGCACCCTGACGGGCTCTATTGTATTTCAGCTCTAAATCGCTGATAATTTCTTCTGCATTGTTCGTCGCCGAGTCCATTGCCTGCATACGCGCGCCATTTTCACTCGCAACTGCCTCCACAAAGGCGCCATACAAAATGCTGGTCATATACTTCGGAATCAGAAGCCCAATTGCCTCTTCCTCCTCCGGCTCAAAATTCATAGGCGTGAGTTTATCAAGTTCACTCAGTTCCTCTGTATCTGACTGCACACCTTCCGCATCTACCGGGAGCAGTTTCATCAGTTTCGGCACTTGACTGACTGTATTCTTAAACTCTGTATATGCCACATAGATTTCTCCGATTTCACCATTTGCAAAATCCGAAAGAAGTCTCTCACCAATCTCCTTCGCATCCGCAAAGGTCGGTTCCTCGATTACATCCGAATAGTCGGCAACTATTCTGTAACCCTTTCGCTCCAGCCCTTCTGCGCCTTTTCTACCTACGGTATAGAGGCGGACATTCTCTTTCTCAAATCCGCTCCCCATAACCATTCTCACAATATTGGCGTTATAGCCGCCTGCGAGACCTCGGTTCGAAGTAACTGTCACGATTGCAACATTTTTCGAATCACTGCCCTTCACATATGGGTGGTCCACATTGCCCGCCTTGGCGAGCATGGAGGTGATGGTCTTATACATATATGCAAAATATGCCTTTGAATTCTCAGCACGCTGTCTTGCTCTCTGTAGTTTAACTGTAGAGACAAGCTTCATGGCCTTTGTAATCTGCTGCGTACTCTGGATACTTGTGCGGCGTCTTTTAATTTCTCTCATTGATGCCATGATACTTCACCTAATCTTCTTTATTGAATTCTTCCTTGAACTCCGCAATTGCTTTTACAAGCTTCTCTTCCATTTCCTCAGTCAAGACCTTCTCTGCCTTGATAGATTCCGGAATCTCCGGATATCTGGTCTGAACAAATTCAAAGAGTCCTTTTTCGAATGCCAGAACATCCTCTACTTTAATATCAAGCAAATGCTTTCTCGTGGCAGCGTAAATGATAATAACCTGATACTCTACCGGCATCGGCTGGTATTGAGGCTGCTTTAACATTTCTTTGATACGTGTTCCCTGTGCCAGACGCTCTGCTGTATCTGCATCGAGTTCTGAACCAAACTGCGCAAATGAAGCAAGCTCTCGGTACTGTGCAAGTTCGATACGAATTGGTCCTGATATCTTCTTCATCGCCTTAATCTGCGCAGAACCACCTACACGTGATACCGAGATACCAGGGTTAACCGCCGGTCTGAAACCTGCGTTAAACATTTCTGTCTCAAGGTATATCTGACCGTCTGTGATGGAGATAACGTTGGTCGGAATGTATGCCGATACGTCGCCTGCCTGTGTCTCGATAATCGGAAGTGCTGTTAAGGAACCTCCGCCGAGTGCATCCGAAAGTCTCGCTGCACGCTCTAATAATCTTGAGTGCAAATAGAACACGTCACCAGGGTACGCTTCACGTCCCGGTGGTCTTCTAAGAAGCAATGAAAGTGTACGGTAAGCTGTCGCATGTTTTGACAAATCGTCATATACAACAAGTACATCTTCTCCGTTTTCCATCCACTCTTCACCGATTGCACATCCTGAATATGGTGCAATATATTGAAGCGGTGCAAGTTCACTTGCAGTGGAAGCTACAATTGTCGTGTAGTCCATTGCGCCAAACTCTTCTAATGTCTTTACGATATTCGCAACAGTAGATGCCTTCTGGCCAATTGCGACGTAAATACATTTTACACCTTGTCCTTTTTGATTGATGATCGTATCGATTGCGATTGCTGTCTTACCGGTCTGTCTGTCACCGATGATAAGCTCTCTCTGTCCGCGTCCAATCGGAATCATCGAGTCAATCGCCTTGATACCTGTCTGAAGCGGAGTATCTACGGATTTACGTGAGATAACTCCCGAAGCAACTCTTTCAATCTCTCTGAATTTTGTTGCCTGAATTGGTCCTTTTCCATCAATCGGCTGTCCCAATGCGTTTACAACACGACCGAGCATACAGTCACCTACCGGAACCTCAACTACTCTACCGGTTGTCTTAACGGTATCACCTTCGTTGATACTTCTCTGTTCTCCAAGAAGAACTGCACCAACGTTGTCTTCCTCTAAATTGAGTACCATACCGTACACTTCGCCCGGGAACTCAAGGAGTTCGCCCTGCATCGCATTTTGAAGGCCATGGATACGAGCAATTCCATCGGCTACCTGGATAACCGTACCGACATCAGATACTTCCAGTTCTGATGCATATCGTTTGATCTGTTCTTTAATCACAGAGCTGATTTCTTCTGGTCTTAAATTCATGGAACGAATCCACCTTCCTATTTTTATTTTAAACTTGAATACTGCGTAATTCTCTTGACAGATTGTTCAACTTCGTCTGAATACTGCTGTCAATTACGCGATCTCCGATGCGCACAATCATTCCGCCAATGAGCGATTCATCCACCTCATAATTCATCTCGAAAGATTCATACTTCGTGGTTGCGAGTAGTTTCTCCTCAATCGCTGTTTTCTGCTCATTGCTAAGAGGAATAGCTGTTTTGACATCGGCTTTTCCGATTTTCTTTTCTTCTTTTACAAGCTCCACAAAGTAATCGAACACTGCAAGGAAATCCTCCTCGCGGCTCTTTGTTACCATCAGAGTAAGTAGGCCTAACATTTCCTTCGGAATACGTCCGTCAAATGTCTCCTCGATAATCTTCACTTTGTCTTCCTGCATAATCTTCGGATGACTCATTAGTTTCCCGAAATCTTCGTTCGTGCGAAGAACTTCCATAAGGTCCACAGCTGCTTCAAAGAATTCATCCATACGGTTTTCTTCTGAAGCGACAGCAAACAATGCGTCTCCATATGTTTTTGAAACTAGCTTTGCCATGTCTGTTCACCCATTTCTTTCAGAGTCTCTTCAATGAGACCTTCTTGAACTTTTGTGTCAATGGAAGCGGTGACAACCTTCTGCGCCATCATAGTCGCAATCGCAATCATTTCCTGCTTCATATCATCCAATGCATGTTTCTTTTCTAATTCAATCTCTGCATTGGCGCGTTCCATGATGCGGGCAGCCTCCTCCTTCGCTTCCGCCACAATTTTGGCTTCGTTTTTCATAGCCTTTTTGCGCGCTTCGCTGAGGATTTCTTCCGCCTCTTTCTTTATCTCTTTTAACTTTTGTTCGTACTCTTCCTTATAGATAGTCGCTTCCTGTCTCTCGCGTTTCGCGGTCTCCTGCTCGTCAAACACACGTTGTTTTCTCTTTTCCAGCATGTCTCTGACCGGATTGAACAAAAGATACGATAATAACGAAAACAGCACTAGCATACTGAGTGCCAGAACAACTGCATCAAAAAGGAATTGCGCGTCAAGTGAAAATAAACGCTCCAAGGTTTTATTCCCCTTCCTATAATCTTCCTAATAATGGGTTTGCGAATAATAAGATTAATGAAATAACCAAGCTGTATAGACCTGTTGTCTCGGCTACGGCTTGTCCAAGTAACATGGTTGACATAATGTCACCCTTTGCTCCAGGATTACGTCCAACTGCTGCCGCACCCTGACCTGCTGCGATACCCTGTCCGATACCAGGACCTACACCGGCGATCATTGCAAGACCTACACCGATTGCTGAACATGCCAACACTAAACCTTCGTTTGTAATATTACCCATAATAAATTTCCTCCTAAAATGTTTTATTTACTTTCCGGTATTTTCTGAGAGATAAATACCATTGTTAACATACAGAATACATACGTCTGAATCGCTCCCGAGAAGATATCAAAGTATGCATGCAATACTCCCGGCCACAAGAATGCAACCTTGCTGAGTAGTCCGTAAATGAGTGCCATAATAACCGTTCCTGACAGCACGTTTCCGAAGAGACGAAGTGATAAGGAGAACGGAACCGCAATCTCACCAATCAAGTTGATTGGAAATAAGAATGGCAGCGGTTTGAATAAATCAGTGAATGCGCCCACCTTGTTCCACTTAATATTGTTGTACTGAATGAGCACAAATGTAATAATACCAAGTGGAAATGTAACTCCGTAGTCCGCGGTCGGCGGCCTTAATCCCAGGAGTCCGGATAGATTACTAAAGAGCAGAAATAAAAACAGTACTCCAATATAGTTCTGATATTTCACTGCGCTCTTTCCCATGGAACTCTTCACCATACCATCAAGCATCTCGACTGCCATTTCCATGGCATTCTGTAGCCCGCTCGGCTTCCCTTCGGTGTCCTTAAGCTTTAATCTCACGACGAGCGCCAGCAGGATAAGTCCCACACAGATAATGAGCAGACTGACATGTGTTGTTGTCAGATACACTTCCTGACCAAAGATATTTAATTTCTTCAGGCAATGTATCATAAAGTCAGCATCTGCCGCCAATATTCCTACCACTTGATCAACCTCCTTTTCTTACATGTTGAATCTTTTGAAATAGTTTGTGCGTAAATGGCTGTAAATACGCAGCTAACTTGAGCGGAAATACTCCGATTAAAAGCGTCACATAGTTTCCTATTCTAAAATAGATGACTGCTCCCGCCACAAGCAGCGTAACCACCATACGCGTTGCATATCCTAGCCTGACATGCTTTGTTGCGCCGGCTTCTCCGAGGTCAACCGCCTCTTCAATTGACCGATACATATGAATTGCGGAAAAGAGACATATCCCAATACCACTCCATAGCCCAACTGCATCATATAAATAGTTCTTCGAGACAATGAGACACACAATCTGAATGCCTATGCCAAGAACAACAATTCCGGTAAGTAATTCGAGTAATGTCTGATTCTTTTTCATTCTTCCTCTTCCTCGTCTGCAATGGTCTTAGTTGCATGTCGCACCAATGCATAGACATTTCTTCCGCCGGCGAGTACTCCCAAAATAATAAATGGGATAGTCAGAGGTGTCGATAACTTGTCCTCCAACCATACGCCTGCAATCGTACATAAAATCACTGGTGCAACCATACTGATTCCCAGTTGCGATATTAATGAAAACGTCTGAAAAACACTTTTTCTATTCTTCATGACTCCACTCCAAACGATGCAAATGTCCCTCTTTTGTCATATTCTCAAAATTGTTCTGACGAAGTGCTTCATACAGAACAATCGCCACAGAGTTTCCGAGATTCAGAGAACGTATGTCGCCTACCATCGGAATACGAATACTCTCGTCTTTATGATTGACTAAAATCTCCTCCGGTATTCCTGCACTTTCCTTTCCGAACATGATGTAACAGTCCGGTTCATATGCCACCTCAGTATACACGTTCGGTGCCTTTGTTGTCGCCATGTAAATTTTGGCATTTGGATTCTTTACTAAAAAATCATTGAAATCAATGTATGTGATTACATCCAAATCTTTCCAGTAATCCATACCTGCTCGTTTCAATGATTTCTCGTCTAAACGGAACCCCAGTGGCTCGATGAGATGAAGTCTCGCACCGGTAGCCACACAGGTTCTCCCAATATTTCCGGTATTTGCCGGTATCTCCGGCTCAAACAGAACAATATTTATCATTTTTCTGCCCTCAATCTTGTGATAAATCTTTCTAATCTTTCAAATGCTACTTTGAGTTCTTCAATAGAATATGCATAAGAAATACGAAGGAAACCTTCCCCACAGTCACCGAATGCTGTCCCGGGCACAACTGCTACCTTCTCTTCTTCCAAGAAACGCATTGCAAATTCCTCGGAAGTCATACCGAATTCTTTGATGCATGGGAACACATAGAACGCTCCAAACGGTTCAAAGCACTGAATATGTAATCTCTTGAATTCATTCATAAGGAAACGTCTTCTCTGGTTGTAAGCCTCACGCATTTCCTGCACCTCATCATCACAGTTACGAAGCGCCTCAACTGCAGCATACTGGCTGTTCGTCGGTGCACACATAATTGCAAACTGATGAATCTTCACCATCTGCTCAATGATTTCCTTCGGTCCGCATGCATATCCAAGTCTCCAGCCTGTCATGGCAAATCCCTTTGAAAATCCGTTAATCAAAATGGTGCGTTCCTTCATGCCTTCAAAAGATGCGATAGAAACGTGTTCTCCGTTATAGCTAAGCTCAGAATAGATTTCATCTGAAATTACAAACAAATCATACTTTTTCACAACTTCAACAACCGGTTCCAAATCCTCTTTCGTCATGATGGAACCTGTCGGATTATTTGGAAATGGCATCACCAGAACCTTTGTTTTCGGTGTAATTGCTGCCTCTAATTCTTCCGCTGTGAGCTTGAATTCATTCTTTTCCTGCAATGGAATTGTCACAGGTACTCCGTCCGCGAGCACCGTACACGGAAGATACGAAACATATGACGGTTGTGGAATCAAAACCTCATCGCCCGGGTCAAGCATAGCACGAAGGGCGATATCAATGCCCTCGCTTCCACCTACTGTTACAATAACCTCATTGTTAAAATTATATTCTACATTTACTTTTCTTTTTAAATATTTGCAAATCTCAATCTTCAATTCCTTGAGACCTGAATTCGATGTATAGAAAGTCTTTCCCTTTTCTAATGTGTAGATACCTTCTTCTCGTATGCGCCATGGCGTGTCGAAGTCCGGTTCGCCTACACCAAGCGAGATTGCATCCGGCATTTCACTCACAATATCAAAGAATTTACGAATGCCCGACGGCTGAATATCAACCACTTTCTTTGCTAATGGATTTCTCATTATAATGTCACCGGCATCCTTTCTGATTTTGCTTTTTTCACTAAGATTGTTCCATGGTCTTTGTATTTTTTCAAAATAAAATGTGTTGCCGTACTGATAACAGCCTCAACCGGAGAGAGCTTCTCAGATACAAACTGAGACACCTCCAAAAGGGTCTTTCCTTCCAATGTAACAAGAAGGTCATACGAACCGGAGATTAGGTACACACTCGTCACCTCCGGATAGTTGTAAATGCGCTCTGCAATACGGTCAAAACCTTGATTTCTCTGAGGTGTCACGCGAACCTCGATCAGTGCAGTCACTTTATCTTCACCCACTTTTTCCCAGTCAATTAATGTGTGGTATCCACAGATAATCTTCTCATTTTCCATAGCTGCAATCTCATTCGCAACGGTCACTTCATCCGTTCCGAGCATGACTGCCAATTCACCTAGATCTACTTTGCTTTTCTTTTCGATATACTTTAAAATCTGTTTTCTCATGTAAAATCCCCCTAGTTGATATCATATATTTTCAACAATTCATCCGGTGCCGGTCTGTCTAAATACCGCTTTTCCTCACCACCGAGAATCACCCTCGCGCTATCTGCCGTCGTTCTTCCGAGGAGCGTTGCCTGAATACCAAGTTCCTCATATTTTTGCACCAGTTCTTCCCCGCATTCCGTGAAAATCAATACACTTCCCGCAGACGTTAACTGATACGGATTTAAATGACAGAATTCACATACCTCAACAGTCTCCTGACGAATTGCCATCTGTTTCAGTTCCACTTCCATCCCCACATTCGATGCCTCTGCAATTTCCCAGAGTGTTGCGAGAATGCCTCCACTTGTAATCTGTTGCATGGCTGATGCTCCATGCTCTTTGGCAACTGCTATTGCATCTGCGGAAAAAAGTTCCGTCTCCATTTGCCGAATTTGATTCAAAAAAGTCGGAACGAAACGTTTTGAGAGTTCTTCTTCTTTTTCACGCATGGCGCGGAATGTCCCTTCCAGTCCAATCCACTTCAAAAGCACAATATCCTGATTCGCACTTCCCATGCTGCTCTGAAGCAATGCTCCTTTTTTCAAAACGCCCACACCATTCATGTGTACAATTGCCTTAGCTATAGCAGGGCTTACCTCTGCCTTCGCACACATAACCTGAACGGCATGCGCACTACCGGCTCGTTCAATATACTCCATCATTGCCTTTAGCCTCGACTCATACGCATATGGTGGAAGCATAATATGCACGCTCACACCAACCAATGTCGCGCCTCTGGTTGCCAAATCATTCATAACCTGCGCAAGAGCAAAAACTCCCAAGTCTTTCTCGTCTCCGTATAAAACCGCATTCGAAACCAACACCTCTTCATCTTCTTTGCAGGTTACGCCATAGCACATTTCCTCTACGGATGGCTGAAGCATAGCTTCTTCTCTATGAAATTGTAACGGTTTTAACATCGAACGCTTTAACACGGTCTGCGATACTTTGCCTATTTTCATAAATGCCTCTTGTCTTAAGGTGTTGTTGATTGCTGTTCCCCCGGTGTCGGTGCAACCGGTGTTGCAGAAACGGACGCCGCGATCAGTGCCTGTGCCTGTGCAATAGCCGACTGGATGGCAGCCTCATTCTGTGTCTTCACTGCATTATTGACAATTGCCGCAGCCTCGGCATTATCAGAGCCGATACCGACATGGTAAATAGCCGGAGATGCTTTATAACTACTCTTATTAAACTGCTCTCTGCTCACTTCTGTACCATTTTCTGTGACAACCTTCCAAAGCCTCGCCTTGATACCCATGTGTGCAGACACTGCCTTCTTATAGGTTCCTATCGGCTCACCTGTTGCAACGAATTTCTTTCCCGGATCCGTTGAACTTAACGTTTCACTAATATAAGATACCTTACGGGTGGACGATCTGTACTCTTTTCCATATACGGTAAAGGTAAGTGTCCCCCCATTGGTAATACCTTCAATATAAATCGGTGCATCTGTATTATTCTTAATCTTGAGATCCAGCACACCTTCTGAGATTGCCGCATCCATCGATGGCTGAACATAATCCACAATCATGGAATGCGAAGAACGTTCTGTGATTTCTAGTTCTGCCAAAATGACTGCATTATACAGCGTGGTCGATACTTGACATACACCACCCCCGTAACTCTCTACAGTCTCACCATTGAGGTATGAACCGGCCTCCAAATAACCGTTAGCCGCATTTCTGGAACCCATCGTATCGCTTGCAGACATCACTTCTCCTGGCAACAATACGGTTCCATTGATACGTGATGTTGCATTGGCAATGTTCTTACCGCGATTGTTAGTCGCTCGGAAACTCGTCTTAAATGTACCGAGTACATCCTTGACCTGTTGCAGTTGTTCCTTTGTGACATTCGGCTCATCCACAGTTGTCACAAGTTCAATCGTCTCTATTCGTGCTGGCTTCCAGTCCTTACTGAAATGATCGTTGATATTTTGAACAGAAGTCTTAACATCTACCTTTATACCTGCTTTTCCATCTGTAATCACGAATTGACCATTCTCGCGCTTGATGGTTGCATCAACTGCTGCCCCCTCAATTTTCGAGAACTTCTCGCCAATCACTTTTTCTACAGCCTGTGTATCAACACTGTAAGAAGCATCTAATTTGACCGATTTCTCAGATAATTTTTTAATCTGCTGATAACGGCTCCAAACAGAACCCTTCTTTCCATAGGAAACGGCCTCTTTTACTAATTTGTCTTCAGACTCCATCTGAAAACCAAGATCAGCCAAGGTCACTTCTGCTTCAGACTTTTCGGCAATCAACGTGATTTTCTGTTCCCTGTATTCTGCCACAAGTTCTTCCAGTGCCTCTTTTGCCTGCTTTTCATTCATGCCGGACACATCTACCGTCTCTATGTATATGTTGTCCCTGATGATATCTGCAGCTATCTTATCCACTGCATTTTTCATCACAAAATAAACGACAAGAAATGCCATTAGAATCACAGCAAAGACAACTGCGCTAATAACATATACGCGTTTTTTTCCTGCCGTATTTCTTCTTTTGTACTGTCTTCTTCCTCGTCTTGCCATTCTGTTTCCTCCAAATTTATTGTGCCAAGTATGGAATTACTGACCCCGCTACCATGGCCACGATAAGTACTAATATTAAAATTGCTACTGCTCTTTTTACTTTTGGATTATGCATATTCATCTTTTTATCCTCCTAAAAAATCATACTTCTTCTTATTGTAAACTGTTTGACAGATTTTTGCAAGTTTTCTTAGAGATACATGACCGTCGCCTCATGTGTTAATTTGCTCCTGTTCTCATAGTCGAACGAAACCAGACAATCCCTCTTCTTACAGTCGCCCGCCACATCATAATGAAACCTCTCGACATGCGATAATTTCGCCTGTTCTCTCTTTACGTCTTTCGGAACCGTATACTCTCCTGCGAAGGTTGGTCTGCTCTTCACACGCTCTCGCAGATACAAGTCAAATACCAGCAGTTCCCTGTAAAGTTCGTCCTGTTCGAGACGAAGTGCTCGTATGAAATCCAATAGAATCTCATATCGTTTCACTCTGGAATGGCTGAGCATGTGCAGGTTATGCTGTTCGTAATATGTTCCAAGCTGATAATACATCTGATACGGTGAGGCAAATTCTTTCTCCAGTTGTCTGAGCGTATAAGCAAATTGCCCACTGTTATAATAGACTTCCACCATATCCTCTACCATCTTGAGTTCCAGCACATTCTCATAGGTAAGCCAGTTTGTATAGAGCACCTCGTAAGGCGGTTTGCTCTGATACACAAGTCCATAAGCTGCCTTCTGCTCTTCCATGTAGGAGCCCTTTAGCACCTTAAGGAATCCTAATTGCAATTGCTCCGGATACAAACGGTAAACATCATCAAAGGAATTCTTGAAACTCTCCAAATCCTCATGCGGCAATCCTGCAATCAAATCCAAATGCTGATGCACATTTTTATTCTGATTGATACGTCTTACAATTCTCGCAACCTCAGAAAACTTCATGGTTCTTCGAATCTCTTTGATTGTCTTCTCATTCGTGGACTGCACTCCGATTTCCAACTGAATCAGTCCGGGTCTCATCTGTTCAATGAGCTGAAGTTCCTCGTCGTTTAGCAAATCTGCCGCCACCTCAAAATGAAAGTTCGTAATACCCTTATCGTGTTCCATCAAATATTGCCAGATTGCCATTGCATGCTTATGATTGCAATTAAAGGTGCGGTCCACAAACTTCACCTGCGGAACTTCCTCGTCAATAAAGAATTGTAATTCTTTTTTAACCAACTCTACGTCGCGAAACCTTAAGCATTTGTCTACGGACGACAAGCAATAACTACAGGAAAATGGACATCCTCGACTGGACTCGTAGTAAATGATTTTATTTCGAAAATCTTCCATATCCTCATACGCAAATGGCACGGTGCTAAGGTTTATCACCGGTCTCCATGCATTGATATGAATGGTTCTCTCTTTATCTCGATATGCAATTCCTGCAATCTCATTAAGGTCTTTTCCTTCCTGATGGTAATACTGCATAAGCTCCAGAAATGTCTCTTCGCCCTCTCCAAACATCACGCCTGTCACTTCCGGCATACGTTCGAGAACGTCCTTTGCATCGTAGGACACCTCCGGTCCGCCAACCCAGATTGGAATCGTCGGTAAGAGCTTCCCAATTTCTCTTATAACAGTCTCCGCATACGTCAGATTCCAGATATAGCAGGAAAAGCATAGCATATCCGGTTTCTTCTTATATATGTCCATTAGAATATCATTCGTCTGTTGATTAATTGTATACTCCGCAATGTCAATCTCTTCGCGATACTGCTTGGCGTAAGCCCGAAGACTGTACACCGCTAGATTGGAATGTATGTACTTTGCGTTAATTGCTACAAGTATGGTATTCATAATCCACCTCTTTTAATCAAAAAAGATGCTATTGTATCATCAGTTTTTCAACCAGTAATGCAATAACACCTCTACTTATCTTTCTACGTGCGTTGCACTTCGAACTCCTCTCATGAACGTTACCTCTGCAGTTAACTCAGCCCAGGCACCCTTGC
>JAZNHX010000106.1:0-16237 GCA_045577115.1 Faecalimonas sp.
ATCCGACTTATTTCAATAATTGTTGGAATATCATTTTTCGAATAGTTTCTAGACAATTCATAACTGTTCACATATTTTTCATTAATCTCATTTTCAATACTTTCAATTTTTCTCATCCACTAATCCTTTTTACGATAAAAATTCTCATTTTCTCCATATTTCATAATTTCTTCAGAAAATGCTTTGGCTAAGATTTTCCTTAAACTCAAGCAAATAGGAAGACTAATTATCATTACGATAGCATCTGCCACAAAAGCATATGAATTCTTAGCTACTCGAAACAGTATTGGTTGTGCATAAAGAAGCGATTCAATAATAGATTTCACACCCAACATCGCAATTGCAACTGATAGAATTACCGAAACCCCAATAATGACATGTCTTATCCATTCATTTTTTAGCTTTAATGTAATTTTGCAAGTTGTCCCTACAACTAAACCGATTATTAGATTTCCAATTGCCCAACCAGGCATCCCACGTAATCCACTTGTCAGTATGCAATATAGAACAACTCCAAGTCCACCAATAGCCATTCCGCTTATGGGACCAAAGTAATAACAAAACACCGTCATTACAACATATCCCAAACACAAATAATAATTTTCAAATACAGGAACCTGCAAGCATAGGGATAAGACCACAAACAGTGCTATTCCCATGGCCGATATACATATCCTTTTTGTAGTTATAGACATTGCGTATCCTCCTAAATAATAATTTCTCTTAACAATGCATTCTTGAAAGATTTATTATTTCTTAGATATTTTGTCCGCTTTCAATTTTTCAAGTATTTCCGTGCAATCCTTTTTTGTATTGCTGAGAATAACCGAAATCGCATAGTCATTCGGATAAACCCAAGCAAGTGCCTGCTCTATACTGATCATCGTTTCTTCTTCATCCCACGATTCTTCATCATGATAATTGAAATGAGAGAATTCACGCCTTACCTTTTTTACAGCTTCTGTTATTGGATTAATATATAAAGCTTCGCTATAATCATATTGCTCGCCATGACCAGCTACCCAAATCCATTCATTTTGCATGATATCTGCCTCCTTAAATTCTAGCCAACGATGCGTTCTTATAGGACTCATCATCGGTAACTTCTTTAATAACTTGAATCTGCTTCGGAAATACAATGGTTGCATTCTCATCACTAAGCTCAATCTCAGCAATTGCCTTGTCATCCCAGAACGGATATACGTCGATTTCAAAATACTGATTTTCATAAGTCAGACAGTATCTAGTCTTACGGATCTGTCTCTTAGTTGTATCAGCTTCCATCAAGAGTTTCAAATACTCTGCTTGAGAAAGACGTCTCTCAATTTCTACTCGTTTCACATCGGACACCTTCCGTTTAATTGTTTGGAAGTATATGTAATTTCCATCAACACCACGTTGACGAACACGAACCTCTTCGCCAGCAGCACTGTTCAGATAGGTCTGTATGATTTCAATACGTTGACAAGAAGGGTTAGCTTCAAGCCATTTGATATCCGGGTACTCAATCAGATACTTTCGCTCAATTTCATAAGGCTCCGGTTCGCCAAGAAACGATGCAATCTCTCCTACAAGTTTCTTCATCTTGTCCTCAAAGGACGATGTATTGTCAATAACACGCAAATGTGGGTGCCCCGTCCACGCTGATATCAGTTTATCATCCAAAGCCGCAGCTTCCTCTACTGTCTCAGTTCTGGCGGAGTTATTTGCTGTTGTATAAAATTCTTCAGCACCTTTAGCTGCAGTAACAAGATGAAATACCGCATCATAATTGTCGCGCAGTTCTACTTCGTTTGATCCAATATACTGAATAGCCTCGGCAAACTCAGCGTCGTCCATATATGCTTTATTATCGAGGGTCCCGCGATCGCAAACAATAAGAATTTTGTCAGTCGCCATTGTGCGAGCTGCCTGTTCAAAGATTTTCTCCTTCTCAATCTGCAACTTCATCTGACATTTCTGATACTCTGCATTTGTGCCACAAGTCCAAGGCGCG
This sequence comes from Faecalimonas sp., assembly GCA_045577115.1. Lineage (GTDB taxonomy): Bacteria > Bacillota > Clostridia > Lachnospirales > Lachnospiraceae > Faecalimonas. The sequence continues at coordinate 1,997 of JAZNHX010000106.1, forward strand.
ACACCGCCAGTAATAAGTTCGGTCGCTGTCTCAGGGACGAACAGCACTGTATATCCCATCTGCGTGAATGCATTTTGTACCCAACTCATTGCAGTTGACTTGCCAGCACAAGGGCCACCAGTTATTACTATCTTTGATATTTCCATTTTTCTTTCCTCTTCTCTTACAGACAGGAGTTCGTTCACATCTACATTGAAAAGCGCTGCCAGTTTTCTAATTGCATTTGTTGTCGGTTTTGACTTCCCAGTCTCCCACTTTGAAACGGCTTTGTTAGTTACGCCAACCTTTTCAGCGAGTTCACTTTGGGAAAGACCAAAATGAGTTCTCAACTCCAGTATTTTATTTCCGAAAGTGTAATCATTCATGAAATATCACCCTCTTTCTTACAACATTATTATAAGCTGAATGACACTGCAAGGAAAGTCCTGCAGTGTCGAATATCGGTAGAAATTAAATTTCTCGTTTTTCCTATTTATTTCACAAAGCAACCATCGTCCGTTGTCGCAAAGATATTGTGTTTCTCTTCATAGTTTAGCCCATAAACAAACATATTGGAAAACGCTGTACCAGACTGAATAACGCGCATAGTGTCGGTCGGAGTTGCAACTACCCAAAGTCGATCTCCAATATGTGATGATTCGTAGTTACCTCGTGTAACTTCATATTTATCACCATTATCAAATGTAAGAAAGTAATCATAATCTGCATCAGGTTCTTTGGGATCTATCTTTGTCTTATCAACAAGCGAGGTGGATGCTACCTTGTAATTGCCTTCACATATATCTATTTGAACATTCTTCTCAATACGCTTTTTGAGTTTCGGGCTTCGTTTCATAATATGGCATATCAGAATTTGCTTGATATGCTCCGGAACTTCTTCAAGCTGCATATTTAGTTTTTTCTTTTTCCTAAACTCTTTAATGCAAACAACAAGTCCGTAAAATGGGTAAATAATAATTGGAAGAATAGCTAGTTCACCCATGCCAACAATAGACAAGAATACACATACAATTACTCCGTATATGGATAATACCTTAAAGTTATGCCAATCCATTCCAATCGTCCTTTCTACATCTTAAATTCTTTTGCATCATACACACGCTCAATTTCTTTATACCTATTCAATGCAATATAAACTACCGAGCCAATATGCATATTGCTCAATGACCTACCCGTAAGCGAAACAAAACGCCAAGGTTTCGGAATCCAACGATCGCAACAAGAAAAGGCCCAAACGTCCGTTTTGTTACCATCTGAATCCTCTTCTGTTTTAATACTGAGAAGTTTATCTGTTATAAGATAAATTTCAGTTTGTGTTCCGTTATGAAGTATATAATAAACAAAAGCAAATGCGAGAAAAATCAATAATGTTACGCCATACGCAATAGGTGCAGTAAGTGTTTTGGTTTCAACATAATTGTGTGCCAAGAAACTTAGGCAAAGTGCTAAAAAAACACTTGAAACAATCACCGAATAGTGTTTCTTATAATGATTCTCACAATCCAAATCAATCTGAACCACACGTGTATTCAAATATGGAGTTGCATATGTTTCTCTCCAATTATTCTCAACCTTTCTGGCAGTTAGTACATGTGTCGCTGCTACCATGGCTGCAATAGAGCCAATTAGTATAATCAATCCTCCCAACACAATCTGTGTCATTCCAGAATGATCGGGGCGCAGGTGAGCAGGATTATGGGGATCTATTTCAACCTGAACCTGTTCGCCATAATGCTTGTCGCTTCCAAATGTCTTATATTTTACATCTCGAAATGTTGCGCCGTTGTAAGAGTATGTAATGTACGTAACATAGTCTGTACCGCCATCACCGTCATCTTTTTCCTTCATTGACGTGATTCTTGCGCTAACAGTAACACAGGTATCTTCTAATCGGTAATACTCATCATATTGCTCGGCTCCCGAAGAGAGCAAATTTGCACCAAATACAGGAACCCCTATCATAAACACTATCCCTATCAAAACTATAAGAACAATTAAGAACTTTCTTCCTATCTCTTTTATCATAATCACCTGCCTTAGATCAGTTAAAATTCATTTGGATTTTCCTCATAACTTTGAATTAATGATTCGACATCAAAATTATAAGATATAAAACGTGGTTCTCCGACAGCCTCAGCAGCAACCTGACTATCAAAAGCCATAAGTACATTTACAATTCCTGCATCACGAGCTTTCTTTAAATATTCCTTAAACTCCACAGGAGTTTCAATAACAAACAGATCCATATTGTCCGCAAGATTTTCTGTGAATCTTTCAGTATGAGAAACTGTTATTGAACTATCGTTTCTGGGACTGTAAACAACATCTTTTCCACTGTCTTTATCATAGACGACATATATCTTTTCAATAGTGAAATCGCTAAACTCTTGGTCTATTTTTGCGGTAGTCTCATCCGTAAAGGTCTTTTCCTTAATGGTAGTCACTTCCTCATCGAAAGCATCTTCGTGAATAGAAACATCTTTCGGCAAAGAAATTTGATTTAAGGACTTACAATCGTCAAAAGCATATTCCCCTATTTCAGTTACAGTATCTGGTACGAATACATAGGAAAGTGATTTGCAACCGTTAAAAGCATATTCCCCAATTCTTTCAGCGCCATTTGGAATATATACCGTTTGCAGATTATCACAGTCATCAAAAAGGTGATCAGCAATTTCTTTTATGCCTTCTGGGAATCCGGCTTCATTGATCGTATCACAATCTCTAAATGCATACGCCTGTATTTCTTTTATTCCTTCGTGCCAATCTACCGTTTCAAGAGAGGAACAACCGTCAAAGGCACCTTCAGGAATAATAGTAACTCCTTCAGGAACATTTACAGAACGAAGGCTACTACAATTTTCAAAAATGCCCTTTCCCATTTTCACAAGGGTAGACGGAACATCCATTTCATTAAGTGAATAGCAGTTTGCAAAAGCTTCGTCTTCGATCTCTGTAATAATCGGACTCATTTTGATATTTGCGAGAGAACGGCAGTCATAAAACGCTGACTTTCCGATCGTTTTAACCGTGTCGGGCATACTAATAGATTTCACATAAATATTCCACGCAAAAGCATCTTCAGAAATAGCAACAACTTGCTTTCCTTCAATCTCATTAGGGATATCTACAGAATCTTGGAGATGTAGCAAACCAGGCTCATACTTGGAGATACTGACTCCATTCTCAACGTTCTCGACCGCAAGATTGCTTTCAAGGTTTAAATATATAAAACCACCAATCGCAATAGCAATAACAGCAACACAAATCAGGGCTGTCTTTACAATTTGGGGAGAATCTACTTCGTTATATGTTTCCTCTGAAACAATATCTGCCGCTGTCAAATCAAGGTTTTTTTTTGCTTTCTTATAAAGAACAGTAAAAGTATTAAACTTAAAGAAAAGTGCTTCATACACTAAAAACAACACTGCTAAAACAGGGATAACCCAATACTGGTAGTACAGCATATCTAAAACAAAATACAGGAACGTAGCAAAGCACAGTGTTAAGATCGTCCGCGCAATCGGGACTTTCTTTGCAATCAGTCGAACAGTTTCATTGTTTTCGTGCGCTAATCTCTTTGCAATAGATTTCGCCACTTTATCACTGGGATGTTTTCTGGCGTTTCTGTATTTAAGATAACGACTTACCGCAAATAAGGCAACACCGGCAGTAAACGCAGCAACCCCGCCGATACTAAGAACACCTACTGTATTAATAAAAAACGTAGGTATCATTAATGCAAGTGAAATAACAAATAAGAAAGGTCCCAACATTCCGGAAGGTTGCTTTTCGCGCTTGTAATCCGCAGCATTATTTGTACTTGTGTATGTAGAAACTTGTTCGCCACAATAAGAGCAAACAATAGAAATATCTTCAATTGTTTTTCCGCATTTAGGACATCTCATTTATAAACCCTCCAAGGATGACTTACTATTTTCCAACGTTCCTTTCAAAGTGAGGGGATGCTTTGTCACATCCCCTCACTGTCCTATTTATGAAAGTTACGCAAATGTTTTTCTCATTTCCTCCAAAAGAAGAAGAACGTTCTTTTCGCTTGTCTTGATTTTCAAAACATCTTTTCCATAATAAACACAAACGAAATTAGTCTCAGAACCTTTGTTTCCTACAATCTCGGTTCTTATTCCGAGTATGCTTGCAGGTGGTACAACAGTAACATCTGTGCCTTTCATATAGAAAATGATTCTTTCATCGAATCTCAAATCGCCACCCTTAGCATATTTATTTTTTGCCATGGATGCCAATGTTGAGCCGATTACCTCAACATCTCCCATACTCGCAACTACTTGAAGCATCTTTTTATACTCCGAATCCTTGATAAAGGATCTTAGGAAGAAAAAGGCAGAAGTGAGGAAAATACCACACAGCAAAAGAAGAAAACAAGATATCAACCAGTTAGGAACAGGAATGCCACTGTTTGAACCACGAACTGCTATCTGCCACTGCATCTCCGTAGAAAATCCGTTTGAGATAGCAATAAATCCCAAAAGACAAGCCAGAGCAACGAATACCACAGTCCAAATTAGATTTTTAACTTTTAGTTTTGACTTGATTTTGTTGAAGAATTCCATAAACTATCCTCCAACTTAATCGCAGCAAGGATCTGCCTGTTTCTTGGATTTCGGTCTCTCAGGAGCCGGATCGGTAACATCACCCACACCAGAAGTCTCGGAGAAGATGACATTTGCTTTGGTCATATCTACTGCGTCGCTTGGAATAATGATCTTAGAAGCTCTGCCATCAGACATTGCTACCAAAGCCTCATACTTTTTGATTTCGAGGACTGCTGCATCTGCGCCGGCTTCCTTTAATGCACGAAGACCATCGGCTTCTGCTTTCTTAGAAAGGAAAATAGCTTTGGCTTCACCTTCGGCACGTGCGATACGAGCATCACGTTCACCTTCAGCAGCAAGGATCATTGCCTGTTTATCACCTTCAGCGCGAGTAATGGCTGCAGCTTTGTGACCTTCTGCCTGAAGCAAGGTTTCACGACGGTCGCGTTCTGCCTTCATCTGCTTTTCCATTGCATTTTGGATTTCTGCAGGAGGAATGATATTCTTAAGCTCAACACGGTTTACTTTGATGCCCCATTTATCTGTAGCTTCATCAAGGATCTCTGTCATCTTAGCGTTGATGGTATCACGTGAAGTCAGTGTACCATCGAGTTCAAGTTCACCTACAATATTACGAAGGGTAGTTGCTGCCAGATTGGAAAGTGCAGAAATAGGATTGACTGCACCGTATGCATAAAGCTTTGCATCATAAACTGCATAGTAAATAACAGTATCAATCTGCATTGTAACGTTATCCTTGGTAATAACAGGCTGAGGAGGAGAATCCAGAACCTGTTCCTTGAGCGTCACTTTCTTTGCTACTCTTTCAAGCAAAGGAACCTTGATGTGAAAACCTGCGCTCCAGGTTGTTTTGTATTTACCAAGAAATTCGATTACAAATTCATGTGCTTGCGGAACAATCTTTATGTTCGCAACGATAATTACCAAAATAATAACTGCTAAAATAATTAAAAACGGCATTTTTATGTCTCCTTTTTATAGATTATAGGGTTCGTTATTGTATTCTGCTATATAGCGATCAAGTTCTTTTCTTTTGCGTATGAGGACTATCATTCCAATTGCACAAGGTAGAATGAACACTCCGGCAAAAATGAAAAAGATTATTTGATGAGAGATTTCCTCTTGACGATATTCTTCCATTGTCTCAACATCATCAAAATAGAACGTCCAGTCCAAAAGTTCTCCAGGTAGTTGAGCATTGTACACTTCATATGCCTCTTCCAAGTAACCTCGGACGGTAGAGCCATTATCATATCCATGGAAACAGCCTGTAAACACTACATCTCCCACAGATTGAGTTGAATCATTTATGTAGGCTTCGCATTTTTCTGCAAGATCACTATAATCATCGGGCCTTAACGATGTATACACAACTTTACCATCTTTGTCGGTAAAGCAAACAAGGTAGTCTTCGTTATCATAACCAATCACATCGTTTCCAACGCAAGTATATGCATCAACTAAGATCAGCTCTTCAAAGTAGTACTCCTCTCCGATGTCCATTGTCATATAAGAAATCTCAGAAGCATTTTCAACCTGAATACCTATAATGCCTGCAACACCACCGACTAGCATAAACAAGCCCAATAACGTTGGAAGAATAAGTGCTATTATACCGGCCAAATTCTTCCGTTTGTCTTTTTTCACCTCATCCGGCGTATAGCCTCTGTATTCCATTTCAACCTCCCAAATTTGATTTATACTGCTCCGGTAATCGTGGCGATTACTGAAACAACAAGCAATAAGAACAATACAACATTGATGATTAGTGCAGTAATAGACAGCTTCGTTCTTTGCTTAACTAAGCCAACAATCGCTAACACAAGAGCTGCTATACCCATCGGCACGCCCACAATGATAGGGGTAAAATAACTCAGTACAATCAGCACAATAGACAGAATCGGCAGAAGCTTCTTCGTTTTCTCCGGCTCTGTTGTCGTTTGAATTCTGCTTGGTTGGTAGGCTTGAACATTAGGTTGAGCTTCATTAGCAACTGTTGTCACAACAGGCTGTTCTTGCGGTTGTGGTTGTGAGCCGACAAGGAACTCACCCAGCTCGTTATCAAGCGACCAGTTTGTAGCCTGATACACCATAGCAATTTCATTGCTCGGTGCCACGATAATAAAATACTCAGCACCAATTACGGAATCCATGTACTGATCGCGCTTCACCTTGTATGTAACCTTCAAACTGTTGTCCGGAAGAACGAAGTGTAAGTAATATTTATGATGAGTGTCATTGTCAATACCAACGTCAGTTTCATCTTCCTTGTCGAACAAAGGCAACTTAACAATATCAAAGACATACTCCGCTTTCTTCAATACTTTGCCGCCATCCTGCAGAATCTTATCTTTTGTTAATTGTCCTTCATACTTTACCTTAAGAATCGGTCTGTATCTCTGCTCAATCTTGGAATACTTTCCAAGCGTCCTAAAACACTCGAAAATGCCTGAACCGGTCATTACCAAGAACAAATATCGGGTCGTTTCATGAGTTTCACTACCGATAAGCAAAAAGAAGATGATACCACACACAATTGCACCAACTAGGCAACCCAAACTCATCAGCAATATATTGCGCTTGTCGAGTTTAATTGCAAGATTATCAATCTCTTCTTTGCTTGTAATCTGAGGATATTTAATTTGGATTTTCCGATACGTTTTTTCTATTCGTTCTTTATCAGTCATAGTAGTCTCCAAAAGTTTAAAAACAGAGAAGCGCTGACCACCTTTCAATGATCAGCGGTTCTATTGTCTTTCAAACTGTATCAATTGTAGTTTTATTTTACGGTGTAGATATCGATGCCACCATCTGCCTTCAGTGCATAAACATACATCACAGAGCCAGGAACAGCAACATAAGAATATCTCTCATATCCGCTGATAATAGTTTTGCCAGAAATAGTATCGACAACATCGTAGATATAGTTAGGTTTAGTAATCTGGATAAGCCAAGGAGCAAGAGAAGAACCCTCCAGAGTGAAGTCCTTATCTGCCAAAGAATAGTACATATTCTTATCATCTACCTTCTTATTAATAGAGAAGTTGCTGTATGCATCAAAGACGAGAGTATCATCTTCAGTACCCTGATACAGAACAGAACCATCCTTTTTAATCAAAGTATAATCCTTGTCGTTTTTGAGGAACCATGCGTTTCCGAGTTGTTCATCAAAGTAAACATTCTTATATGTGCCCTCAACTACAACATTGCCTTTCAAATCGTACACTTTATCGCCTGCATGAATTAAATCACCGTAAACAGTAGGCATATCGGTAAATTCACCAGATACAACTTTACCGGTCAAATCCATGAGTACGTATTTTCTAGTATCACCATACTGAGCTGCTAAAATGTAATCGCCTTCACTATCGGTAGGAACAAAACCGTCAAGTGCATAATCAAAAACTTTTTTATTGTTTGAATCATATACAGCACCGGCATTGTCTTTTACAAGTGCATAATAACCATTCTCAAACAAGTCTGCATCTTCAGGAAGTTTTTCGCCCTTATCATTAACAGTAACTTGCTCTTTGGCATCAGTAACGTACTGAACAAAATTACCATATACAGAAATCTGATATGCCTGAGTTCCAGTTACGCCCTCAAGGGTTTTACCAGTAGTTACATCATAAACATACCAGTTACCTTTAAAAAGTGTATCTCCGTCACCTGCTGAAAGAGAGAACATCTTGTCGGTGTAGTAAATAAGAGCTTCATCTTTGTTGGTAGTCTGCTCAGTTACTTCGCAAACACGGACATAACGCTCATTAAGCACTTTGACAGATGCATATTTCAAAGGGACAATTTCTTTTCCAGTTGCATCAACAACACCAATACAGTTTAAAGAATCCGCATCAGTAATTGAATTTGTATCAACTGTCATAACCTGGAAGTAATTTTCCAAAGGTTCGCAAGAAGTGTATTTTGCACCGGTATCCTTCTTGCCGTCAAGAGTCATAATACCATACTTGCCGTTTTCATCTCTATAATAGAGACCACCATCACCATTGGTGCTAATGTCGTCAAGCTCAATGGAGCCAATTTTCTCGGCCTTAAGACCCTCAGGAAATTCATCATAAGCGTTTTCTACCTGCTCACCTTTACCAGTGTTAGTTTTTCCGTCATTGTTATCTTTACTGCCACAACCTGCAAACATCGTAAGAATTATCAACATCGCGAGAAACAACGACAATATTCTGAATTTTTTCATTTTAATCTACCTCTTTCTTATTTATTTGTATCCTAAAGTTTTTACCAACTCTACAATCTCATCTTTGTACTCTTTTGCGGCTTCGCACCAGAGCATCGTGTTATCGACACGAGCGATCATATGGAAATTCCCATCGGCATTAAATGCATAATAATCGTAATTGCCGGAAGTAACTTCACTTGACATAGTGGTTACAGAATGTTCATCCGTAAAGAGTTGCTTATTGTTGTAAAACACACCTTCTCCAGTTTCACTATCGGTAAGCTCATAAAACTCAATCTGATAGTTTTCACCAACAGCAATTAAAACTGTAGTCGCAAGACCATTTGTTTCCGTATCAGCGGTAACATCCTGCACCTCAAAATCTGCAGTTTCCATCACTTCGGTAAATCCAGAAACGGTTTGTGGTGTTTTAGAACTACAAGCAGTCATAAAACAGAGAATCATTCCGAAACAAAGCGCAAAAGCGATTACCCTTGTTAACTTCATACGAAACACCTCCTTACAAATTCACATTCTTACTTTTGATGAGTGTAGCCGTTCCGGGAGCATCTCTCAAAGTAAGTGCTACATTGCCTTTTTTTGAATACAAGAACAATCTTTCGCCTTTAACCACCATATTCGTGATTTCATCGTAGACCAACTCAAAAGTTTTGTTCTTGTAACCGTTCAAAGGACAAACTCCACAAACGCCATTTTCACATACACTGATGTATGTTTCAGCCAAACGGTTTTTCATTCCCTTGAACATAAAAAATATAAATCCATACATAAGGCACAGAAACACGGCCTCAACGAGAATTGTAATTGCGATACCTAATCCGCTGCTATTAAATAGGTTTCCGGAGAAGAATGCCACGATCACCAAAGCAATAATTGTAGGAATACTGTCCTTAATCACACTACCTTTTGCATAGTATTTTTCAGGACACATATCTCTTTTGATTTCATTTCCCATAATGCTTTTCCTCCTCTCTCACAAAATCAAAAATGCATGCCACATTAATTGATAAACAAAGCTTTTCTCTTTGTAAAATATGCATAGTTCAGAAAAATAAATCCAACCGAAACCACAAGAGAAGTGATGCTGCTAACAGTCGTTAATTGGTTAAGACCGGTAACTGCCAGTAAGGCGATATTGTAGAGCAGAGTCACCCCTGCGCCTGCGCCATACAGAATATAAACGCACATCGGTCCGTTGGTTTTATACCTGGCTAATCTAAATCTGGTATAGACACCAAATGCAGCGATTGCGAGCATCAGTATACCCTGTATAACATCTAACACTTTTAAACCTACGCCATAGGTGCCATAAACCATTTCAGCAGTCACTTGTCCATTAGTTTGTGAAAAATAGATTCCACCAGTTATGTAGTTGAAACCATATACAAAATTGATAAATGCACCAAGGAACAGGGTAAAATAAATCAAAAATTTAAACCACTTCATCGGATGTTGAACAGCTGAAGATGTTGAAGGCACGGTATATTGATTTTGTACAGTTTGCTGTTCATATACCGAATCATTGTTTACAACAGACGCTGAAGTTTTAACTTGATTTTCAACTTTTGCACCACAATTGGTGCAAAACCGTTGGTCTGTATTTTCTATCTGTGTGCCACATTTACTACAAAAACTCATTACAATCCCTCCTTATTTGCCAAAAAGACTTGCAAAAAATCCTTTATTCGTCTTTTTATAGCCACAGTTTGCAAGATATTCAGAGACCGGCTTTTTATACTCTTCGGAATTGAACTCAATCTTGATAACCCCTACTGAACCATCCTCACGGTTTTTACCAACACCAATAGTTTTATTGAAGCTGATTTCCTTACCTTTAAAGCTACTATAATTCATGCTTAATCCACCCATTCCAGCAGACTTTTTAATGGACTTAGACTCGTCAATTTCAAGCCAAGTACCATTTTCATTTACCTTTGCAATGAACTTAAATTCTTTGACCTCATCGGTAATAGAACCGGGAGCAAAGAATATAGCATCCATCCACTTAATTGTTGTAATAATCTGATCTCCCTCAACGGAGACCACATATTTCTTATCATCACCATTTAAAGCCAACGCGCCTTGTAAGACTTCCTGCACCTTCATAACAAATACCTCATTTCTTTCCTTTAATGATTAAAACGATACCGCCAACAACCATCGCAATTTCTAACACGATAGTGGTGATTTCAGAAATACCAACACCGTCAGCATACTTTGCAAAAGACCCGTTTACAACAGAACCCAAAATAGACATCGCCCCAAGCACGAGGAGCACAATTCCCCAAACTCTATTTTTCATATTCATTTATCTCCCTTCTTTTTACCAAGCATATACAGAATTGCACCGGAACCTGAAAATCCAAAAATCAAAATTGTTACTGGCACAATTTCGGCATTCTTAAAAGTAAAGAGCAGTGCAATAAAGAAAGCTGCACCGATAGACATCAAAACAATGCCCCAAATTCTCTTGACTTTCTTTCCAGCCTCAGCAGACTCAGGGTTGAGCTGCTTATATCTTGCTTTTTGTTCAGCACCGTAACCAATGATGATATTTGGAGAATTTGCAATAATATAGTTTTCAAGAAGCCATTTGAATTCATCAGAATTAGAATTCAAAGAGAATTTCTTTCCGTCTTTGGTGTAGACAATAACTGCCTTCTCAACAGCAATACCATAAGCTCTTCTTTCATACAAATGCACCCATGCAATTTCCGAGTACGGAATAATGGCATAAGGCTTTTTACTGAACAAAGCTCTCTGACCACAATAAATTTTTGAACGAGGTAGAGTGGGTCTTTTGAGAATAATATCATCCGCCACATTCTCCATACCCTTGCTTTTAAGCCATTTTACACTACTCGTAAAAGGCATAAAAGAGGTCAAGTAAACAACGCCACTAATCCACAAAGCGTTGATTAAAAGCATAATGGGGGCAATCACAATTTCAATATCTTCAATAAAACCTAACGATACGAAGGCGCAGACCGTGAGTATTAACAGTACAAGCAGATAAATGCGAAAAACTTTCGCAGATCCTATTTTCTTTTCAATAAATTCATGCATTGTTTCTTTTTCCTCTCTTTTACGATATTTACGATATCGCTTATGGATGCGATAAACCCAAAGATATATGTCTGTTCCTCTACGTGTATGCCACATTTGTTGCACTCGTTCATACTAGTTCTCTGCTTTTTGCAAGCAAATTACCACTGTGGTAGTTTGTTAGCTCTGTCAATTGCTCGTCTTTGTGCATCTTTATATGTTTTACCTACCGAACGAAGAAACTGGGCATAATTATTTAAATTCTTTATCATCTTTCCAGAAGTGGAATCAAGTGCATTCATTTGTTCCCACTCTTTTTTTATCGATATATAATCTTCTCCTTGCCAAGATGATGAAAGGCCGTTAATCTCCGCATCAATTTTTCCCATATTAGATTTATGCTTGGAAATATATGTATCAATAGCACTTGCGGTATGTTCAAATTTGTTATAGTCTACTTTTATATATGCCATAATACATCTCCTTACTTAAATGCTTGAGCATTTTTTTTGATGTTAGTTTCAGTACTTTTATAATCACCACAGACATTTACCCGCAGCAAATTAACTAAACTGTTGACAACTGAAAACCTGTATCCACAATAAGTATCTCTAATACTATAAAACGTGCTTATAGCATCATTAGAAGCACTACCATCCCAGTTTTTATTAAGAACATTGATAGCATCCTCGACAGATGAAAAATCATCTCTAATTTTGGAATTGTATGAAGAAATCTTCGTTGCCGCGGTTTCAACCTTGGCAATATCAACCTTAATAGCCATTCTTATCCACCTACCTGTAAATTAAAATCTTCGGCTACTGCCGCCACCACCTGAAGTCCCGCCACCGCCATGAGCCGTAGCAAACTCTTCTGTAACATCATTTGTGTCAATATTATTGAGCTTTCTTTTAACATAATCATAATGATCGGCTACATTAGTAATAGTGCTGGCACATTTTTCACTTCCTATTCCTGAGAAGCCGCCCCTAACACCACTAGCAATATTTCTCATTTCATAAATGATATTTTGCAACTCGATTTTAATTAAACGTAACTCTTCTTGAGCTCTTGCATCCATTTATTCTTACTCCTTCTATATCTGATTGGCGATAGCCCTTTCTATTGATTCAAAGTCAGCCGCAGTATCATTTAAATAATTAATACATTTGTTCAAACGCCAACTATATCCGGTCAATGCATCTACTTCGATCAGTTTGAATAAATCCCGCAGTCCAACTTGCATGTATAACGCATCCAATCGCTGGTCTAATTTTGAAATTCTGTTATTAACCTTTATTAAACGGTCTGCATATCCACGGAGAGAACCTGTGTCAATATGAATAAAGGAGCCATATGTATCTGCATTCTTGCCTGAAAACAAATCCTTAATCCAATTAGAGATTTTCTTGTAAGCAGAAATTGCAGCACGGCCAAAATTGATCGCTATTTCAACTATTCCAACAAATAGTGTATATCCCTTTATTCCTGTTTTAATAAGAACTTCCTCTACCAAAACATGTACTAATTGTGTTTGAACGCTCTTAACCTGGGGATCTTTTGCATCAAACCCATTACCATCGACGGTTAAATTGTTTAAAAAGTGATCATCAAAACCTAAATGATCATCAAAAGCAAAATTTCCATCTTCCTTTTTAGAAGACTCAATAATAGTTACCGGGCCAGGAACAAACATGATTGAAGAAACATAATCATACTCATTCTGATAATTATTTACTCTATTGTATATTGTCGCAATTTCTGCAGCATACTTGGAAAGAAAAGCATCATTGAATCCAGGTGCATTGAAAGTTACCACTCCCTTAACTTTATCAATTGGTTTAAATGTTATTGCACCATACAGTGCTAAATTTCCACCTAATGAATGACCAGTAAAGTAATAGCCCTCATAACCCGAGTTTTCTAAACTCTGCATAAACTTTTCCATTGCCTCTTGTTGCGATGTAGAAAGTGAATATGCCAACTCAATATCAGCAGCAACGTCTTTGCTAGAATCGTAATCCAAGCTAAATCCCTCTGTACCTCTTGTTGCAACAGTAACATTATTATTAGGGTCCTTGATTGCTATCGCAGCAAAACCTGTTCCATTTTTGTCATCTTCCGCTAATACAATGGAATAATCTGAACCCTGTGCTTTGGTTTTTAAATCTTGAATGGCATCCTTATACCCATCCCCTAGTTTGGAATTTAGCCATTCTTCATTTTCGGTAATTAAATCATAAAGCGTATCACCCGTTTTTGGTGTTGTTGAAGGGTTATCTTCATTATTAACCTCTTTGGTTGCACCACTATATGCTAATTGAGATAATATCGCCATTTCTACATCTGTAAAAGCCATATTTATTCTCCTTTAATTTCTTCTTTTAG
>JAZNHX010000107.1:0-3180 GCA_045577115.1 Faecalimonas sp.
GGGACTCCTCACAATTGTTGCGATATATATGACAAATACCTTCCATATCAATATGTCTCATGTCAATACCTCCTGTCACTACTCTCTATTTCAAGCCTTCATAGCTTTTTGGGTTATCATAGTAAAGATAACAGTTATTACCAATGTAATAATCTCAGCCACAAGTACTGCCCACCAGACTCCATCTCCTCCGAAGAAAACCGGGAACAATAATAACAAGACACTACTCGTAACAAGTCCCCTGCTAAGCGAAATAATTGTAGCTTTGTGCCTTTGCCCTACTGATTGCAAATAGAACACCATAAATACATTGATTGCCATCGGAAGATAAGATGCACAATACACACGCAGTATATACGGAGCCATTTCTGTAATTTCAGGGGTCATATCTACAAACAGCCACATGGTTTGATTAGGAAAAATCATACATATAGCAGCAAATACAAGACCAAGTAATGCGGTCGTCTTAAGCCCTATATACAAAGCCTTGATGCAACGATCATTTTTACCTGCGCCAAAGTTCTGAGATGCAAGTGGCTGTACAGACTCTCCTACTCCCACGACAACATCCATGAATGTGGCTGAAATCGTAGCGAGAATTCCATAAATAGCAAGGGCTGTATCACCTAAGTAGGTCATAATCTGATTGTTGGCTATAAGGGATACCACCATAATTGACAATGCTCCGATTGCAGAGCCAAATCCGGTAGACGCAATTCTGCGAAAAGCCTTCAACCATTTAAGTGGCTTAACAAGCTTTAGCTTTGTCTTTTTCATTAGAATAAATGTAATTAAAAATAAAGCCTGAAAAACACTTGCGGCAACCGTAGCTATTGCAGCACCACGCATCCCCATATCAAGAGGAAAAACCAGCACATAATCTCCGACAATATTAATTCCCGCACCAATTAATGTTGATATCAAAGTAATACGAGGAGAACCATCTGCCCTTATAAATAAATCAAGAAATACAACTGCCGCCATACATGGCAGGAAGATGAACAGAATTGAACCGTACTCCTTTGCGATGGGAAATATTACATCATCCGCACCAAACAAAACATAGAATTGGTCCTGAAAAACCATTCCCAAAATCCAGATAATCGCTATTAATACACCACCCATAACGGTGGCAGCCGTAAAATAAGCATTGGCTTTATCCGGATTCTTCTCACCACGGGCATTGCCCATAAGAACCGAACCGCCAACACCACACATTCCTGCAATAAAATCCGACAGATAAAATATAGGAAGGACGACAGCACATGCAGCCGCTCCATCTGGTCCAACTCCCTGTCCGATGGCAATAGTATCTATGAAACCATAAATAGCAACAGATAAAGCAATACCTATAGATGGAAAAAGATATCTAAAAAAATGTTTGTTCACGCTTCCTTGCAGTAAATCCATCGTTTCACTCCTCTTTTATTAATTATAGCCTAAATGGTATAATCTCTAATATGTTCATAGCATACATTATATACTATATAAGCTAATCTTTCACTATTAACTTACTTGTTGAAAATACAAAAAACAAGAACAGATTACATTTAGTTTGACACTGCCAAAATCCCTTGAATGACATTTGTCAGTATGATAGAATCAATCATAAATAGACAGGACAGTATAAAGTGCGTAAAAAGGAGGAACAAACATGGAAACTAAGATCAAATGTAACAATGGCAGTTTTGTCGGCATGGAAACAGACGGGCTGATTATCTGGAAGGGTATCCCCTACGCCACCCAGCCTGTAGGAAAACTTCGTTGGCAGAAGCCTCTTCCTGCCGCAGACGATGACGGCGTGTACGAGGCTGTAAAGCCCGGGCATGTTCCCATCGGACCTGCGAACGACTCAGGAGGAACAGCAGAGTTCGGCGAGGACTGCCTCGTGCTGAACATATATTGCAATACCTCTTGCAATGACAGCAAAAAGCCGGTTATGGTATGGATTCACGGTGGTGGGTTCTGTGCAGAATCCCAGGCATCTCCCCTCTATGACCTTACAAATATCTCCAAACAGTATCCTGATATCCTATTCGTGTCCATTGATTATCGGCTTGGATTCTTAGGCTTCATGAACTTTGAACGGGTTCCGGGCGGAGAGAACTTCAAGGATGCCGGAAACCTAGGACTGCTCGATCAGCTCGAAGCCTTAAGATGGATACAGAAAAACATCGCCGGATTCGGTGGCGATCCAGACAACGTGACAATCTTCGGCGAGTCAGCAGGCTCGGCAAGCACCACGTTCCTTCCACTCATCGACGGAAGCGAAGGACTCTTCAAGAGGATTATCGCCCAGAGTGCTAATATCGCCTACACTGACACGATGGAGCATGGTATACACGTCACGCAGAACTTCCTGACCGCAACGGGATGCAATACCATGGACGAGCTGATGAAGCTCACCACCGAGCAGCTCGTGGATGCATATATGAATGCATGCATACTTGACAAGAACTGCCTTCTCGGAGCTGCCAACTTCCCACTCCTTGACGGAGTAACGTTACCTGAGGATCGAGCGGACTTATACACGATGTGGGGAGACGAGAAAAGAGCCAAGATTGGAATGATGATTGGATCCAACCTTGACGAGATTCGGTACTTCGTTCCAACTGAAGGTGGCGAGGAAGGCTTCCTGGACACGCTTAGGTGGATTGCAAAGAGAGATCGCGCTATGTTAAATGATCAGGAAAAGGAAATGTACGACAAGTTCATGGCCACGTTATCAAATGAAAGCGAAGGAAGTAGGCTGGAGCAATACTGCAACGACATAAACTTCCGTGCCGGCAACACCGATATGGCCATCCGTCACTCCGCTGCCGGTGGTAGCACATACATGTACTTCATAAAGAAGCCTGTGACAACCCCTTACCTTGGCGCAATACATGCGACTGAGGTTCCGTACCTGTTCGACACTCGCTTAGAGGATCCGATGGGAAGCGGAGAAATCGTTGGAAATGACGAGTGTGAGTTCCGTCACGTCGCAAAGGAGATGTGGACCAACTTTGCTAGGACGGGCAACCCCTCCACTGACAAATACGAGTGGAAAAAGTTCTCGGAAAACGACCGCCAGACCATGGTCTTCGACGACACTATTGGTATGCAAAAAGACCTGTTTGGAAAACGAGAGGATTTGATGATGTCTTGGGCCAAGCGCCTTGGAAACGGTTCATCTAAAAG
>JAZNHX010000108.1:0-4940 GCA_045577115.1 Faecalimonas sp.
CACACCCCAACATTTGTTGTAGAGCCCTTTTTATATGGTTTGAATCCTTATTTATAAAAATTATAATACTTGGCACCATTCTCTAACGTAATTCCTCTTGCTTTTGCCATCTCACTGACGGTCACAATCTGGTAACCTCTCTCCTGCAATAGTGGAATTAATTCTATCGTTGCCTGAACAGTCGCTTCGTAGATATCATGCATCAGCACGATATCTCCATCTTTTACATTATTAAGAACATAATCGCGTATGAGTCCTGCATCCTTAAGTTGCCAATCTAACGTATCTACAGACCACAGCATAATCGGCACACCGGCTACAGACTGAACCACTTCATTCACTGCACCATAAGGCGGTCTTACCATCGTCGGTGTCTGCCCAACAATACTATTGATGACATCTCTCGTATAATTGATTTCCATTGCAACACCTTCCGCACCATAATCCGTCAATTTGAGATGGTTTGTTGTGTGATTTGCAATTTCACAGCCTGCCTCAACCATCTTGCGAACAGCGTCCGGATAAGTATTCACTCTCGATCCCATCATAAAGAAAGTTGCCCTTGCTCCATGTGCCTGAAGCGCTTCAATTAAACGCACGGTTCCCACTCCTGGACCATCATCAAACGTCAATGCAATCATCGGTTGATTCGGGTCCACCGGTTTATACACAATCTCCGCTTGACTATTGCTCCCTGTATTCTCTTTACTATCCTCTGCATCGGTCAACAACATCATCTCTAACGTTTTCTGTTGCTGAATACTCACACCGGTACAAAAAAATAGTAGGGCAAATGTCATTATAAGCCCTACTACAATCTTATTCTTATACTCTAAATCATTGTACATCTGTATTGTTGTCCCCTATAATAACGTCTCCAAACACTATTATATGACACAAGTCGACAGAATGCAATGTCAGTTTTTACAATACATGGAATAAATTATGCGATAACTCTCACTCGTAAAACATCCTTTACACCTTGAATATCAGCGAGAATGTCCGGTGTGATTTCATTTTCCACATCTATCATAGTATATGCGTAAGCACCTTTACTCATATTCGTCATGTTCGCAATATTGATGCCATCTTCAGCCAAAATTGCTGAAAACTGACCAATCATATTCGGCACATTGCGATGCATGATTGTGATTCTTGTATGCTCACCGCGATGCCCCATCTCACAGTTTGGATAGTTCACGGAGTTGCGGATATTACCGTTTTCCAGGAACTCAACCACTTCTTTTACCGCCATCTTCGCACAGTTATCCTCAGATTCCTCTGTAGAAGCTCCAAGATGCGGTATGACAATCGCATTCTTCACACCTGTAATAACCGGATTCGGGAAGTCTGTGACATATTTTTTTACCTTTCCGGAAATAAGTGCATCAATCATATCTTCTTCATTTACAAGAACATCTCTTGCAAAGTTGAGCACAACTACTTCATCCTTCATCAGACTGATTGCATTCTTATTAATCATGCCCTTTGTTGAGTCTAATGCAGGAACATGAATTGTGATATAATCACATTCGCTATATATTTCTTCTGTTGTCTTTGCGTGGTAAATACTTCTGGAAAGCTTCCATGCTGCATCTACTGAAAGATATGGGTCATATCCATATACGTCCATGCCAAGATGTGCTGCCGCATTTGCAACAAGCACACCGATGGCTCCGAGACCGATGACACCGAGTTTCTTTCCTTCCAACTCACAGCCCGCAAACGCTTTTTTTGCCTTTTCAGCCTGCTTCGCTATATCGCCGTCTTCTTCGTGTTCCTGTACCCAGTTGATGCCACCGATAACATCTCGAGATGACAGGAGCATTCCCGCAAGCACAAGTTCTTTTACACCGTTTGCGTTGGCTCCCGGAGTATTAAATACAACAATACCTTGTTCGGCACATCTCTCAAGTGGAATGTTGTTGACACCCGCTCCGGCTCTTGCAATTACCTTAAGGTTTTCTCCAAATTCCAAGTCATGCATAGCCGCACTTCTTACAAGCACCGCATCTGCATCGTCGATATTGCTGACTGATGCATATTCATCCTTAAACTGACTTAATCCAATATGTGCAATCGGATTCAAACAATGATATTTATACATTATAGATTCGCCTCTTCAAATTTTTTCATAAATGCTACAAGCGCTTCCACGCCATCAATGGGCATTGCGTTATAGATGCTTGCTCTCATGCCGCCAACACTTCTGTGCCCCTTCAAATTCTTAAATCCCGCTGCTTCAGCAGCTTTGATAAACTTCGCGTCAAGCTCCACATCTCCTGTTACAAATGGCACGTTCATCAGTGAACGGTCCTCTTTTACAACCGTACCCTTAAACATCTTGCTCTCGTCTAAAAAATCATAGAGAATCTTTGCCTTCTTTTCATTATGCTTCTTCATTGCCTCAAGGCCGCCCATCTCTTTAATCCATTTAAACACTTTACCACAAATGTAGATTCCATATGCCGGTGGTGTATTGTAAAGTGAATCTGCATCTGCATGAATCTTGTACTGCAACATCGTCGGTGTGCCTGAAAGTACATCCTCTGTAATCAAATCCTCACGAATGATAACAATAACCACTCCTGCCGGACCAATATTTTTCTGCACGCCTCCGTAGATAACGCCATATTTGCTTACATCAACAGGTTCTGACAAGAAGCATGATGAGACGTCTGCCACCAAAAGTTTACCCTTTGTGTTAGGGAGTTCTTTGAATTTTGTTCCGTAAATTGTATTATTCTCACAGATATAAACATAATCTGCCTCTTCAGAAATCGGCAAATCAGAGCAATCCGGAATATAAGAAAATGTCTTATCCTCTGATGTTGCAATCTTATTAGCTTTTCCGTATTTCTGTGCTTCCTGATATGCTTTCTTTGCCCATTGTCCTGTCACAATATAATCTGCTACTTTATTTTTCATAAGGTTCATCGGAATCATTGCAAACTGCTGTGATGCACCGCCTTGCAAAAACAATACTTTATAGTTATCACGCATATTCATCAGCTCACGAAGGTCTGCCTCTGCTGTCTTAATAATCTTATCATATGCTTTGGAACGATGGCTCATCTCCATCACCGACATTCCGGTACCATCATAATCTAACATTTCTGTTGCCGCTTCTTTCAACACACTTTCCGGTAACACTGCCGGTCCTGCTGAAAAGTTATATACTCTTCCTATCGCTATTTCGCCTCCTCTAAATCTTCTTCACTAAACGCTTCGCTGATGGCGGCTCCCGGAGCTACCATTGGCCAAACCTTATCATCACTGTTAATTTGGCAGTCAATCACTACCGGTCTTCCCATCGTGAGTGCTTTTGCAAATGCTTCTTTAAATTCTTTTTGTGAAGTGGCGCGAATTCCGACTGCGCCCATGGCTTCAGCTAATTTTACAAAATCCACAGCATCATTCAGTACCGTTGCCGAGTAACGCTGTCCATAGAATAAATTCTGCCACTGACGAACCATTCCAAGCACATGGTTGTTGATAACCACCTGAATAATTTGAATATTGTATCTTGCTGCTGTTGCAATCTCATTCATATTCATACGAAAGCATCCGTCTCCCGCAATATTTACAACCGTCTTGTCCTTTACACCCATCTTCGCTCCGATGGAAGCGCCAAGGCCATATCCCATGGTCCCAAGTCCTCCTGATGTAAGAAGTGTACGTGGTTTGCTATATTTGTAGAACTGAGCCGCCCACATCTGATGCTGTCCAACTTCTGTTGTAATTACTGCGTCACCGTTTGTCTGTCTGTAGATTTCCTCTATTACAAACGGTCCTGTTAAAATATCTTTGTGATATGTGAGTGGAAACTTTTCTTTATATTCATTAATTGTATTTTTCCACTCCGTGTGATCTTGTTGTTCTAATTTTGCATTGATTGCACGAAGTACAACATCCAAATCGCCTGTAATACTTGCATCCGTCATAATATTTTTATCAATCTCCGCCGGATCAATATCAATTTGAATCACTTTAGCCTTATTTGCAAATTTGCTTGCGTTACCGGTTACACGATCGCTGAATCTTGCACCAAGTACCACGAGCAAATCACACTGACTTACACCAAAGTTAGATGCCTTTGTTCCGTGCATACCAAGCATTCCCGTGTAAAGTTCATCTGTTCCGGGGAATGCACCTTTTCCCATAAGAGAATCCGTCACCGGTGCATCCACCTTATGAGCGAACTCAATCAAAGCTTCGCTTGCACCTGAAAGAACTGCTCCGCCACCAACAAAAATAAATGGTTTCTTTGACTGTTTCATCATTTCGATTGCTGCATCGATTTCTGATTCTTCAATCGTATTGGCAAATACTTTTTCTGTACAGATTTCTGCCTTTTCATACTCACACGTATTTGCAGTCACGTCTTTCGGAATATCGATAAGTACCGGTCCAGGACGACCTGTTCTTGCAATCTCAAATGCCTTGCGTATGGTATCTGCCAATTTATTTATATCTTTTACAATATAATTATGCTTGGTAATCGGCATTGTCACTCCCGCAATATCAATTTCCTGAAAACTGTCTTTTCCAAGAAGGGATACCCCTACGTTACATGTAATTGCAACAACCGGAATCGAATCCATGTAAGCTGTCGCTATTCCTGTTACTAAGTTTGTTGCTCCCGGTCCGCTGGTTGCAAAACATACGCCTACTTTTCCCGTTGCTCTTGCGTATCCGTCTGCCGCATGGGAAGCCCCCTGCTCATGGGATGTCAAAATATGTGTGATTTCATCACTGTGCTTGTAAAGAGCATCGTATACATTGAGGATTGCACCGCCCGGATATCCGAACACCGTGTCAACGCCCTGCTCCTTCAAACACTCGATTACGATCTCTGCTCCTGTTAACTGCATGTTAAGTCTCCTTCTCTATCTCGGTATTTCTAAGATTGCTCCTCTGTTTCCTGATGTAACCATAGA
>JAZNHX010000109.1:0-3587 GCA_045577115.1 Faecalimonas sp.
ATCGCCATCATCTTTTCCAGAATCGCCATCGGATTACGGGAGGTTTCTGAAAGACACAGGCCAAAGATGCTGTCCATTCCCTGTGTATGACATTCACTGCATATGTAATGACCAGCCACACAGCGAGTCTTGCTCAGTTCCTTTTTGTGGCAGATAGCACACTCCATCATTTCGTCTTCTGACAAATATTCAAGTTTTGCTTTGCAGATTAAACATTCTTCGTGCATACACACCACCTCACTTTTGCTCATTATACCACACTGCTTTTTTAATGTAAATATTTTTAGAAGCGCATGGGTCCTAATGGAACACCAACCAATGGGTCCTAAGTTGACACAAGCAGAAGGGTTTATCCTGGGCGTCGGCGCGAAGATGTTCACCATCGCAGGACCTGTCATTGTCTATGGCGTGTCCGCAAGTGTGGTTTACGGCTTAATCTATTATTTTTGTCAGTTCGTCTTTTGACGGACTGACAATTTTTCATATTTTTATTGACATTTACCTTAGGTAAAATGATATAATTATTTTGCAAAGGGGTGATTTTGTGAAAATTAAAGAAGTAATCTCCCAAACAGGACTAACAGATCGTGCTATTCGTTTGTATATTGAAAACGGTTTGGTTACACCCGAAAATGAAAAGTCCTATAACGGACGCAATAATTATAATTTTACTCAAACAGATATTGAGCATTTTGAGCAGATTGCATTGTTACGCAAAGCGGATTTTTCCTTGGAACAAATCAAGACGCTTAAATCAGGTGGAGAATCTGCAAAGGAAGTTTTGATTGCCTATCTGAACGATAAGAAAGAATCTGTGGTTACCGGTCAAAAGATTTTGGATGCATTAAAAGATATTCCGCAACAAGAAATTGTTACAATAGACTATGTTTGCGAAAAAATCAAAGATAGCTTTGAACAAACTCCACTGCCGGATGCGGATATAAAGCCCCCAAAAGCAGAGAAAATAGAAAAGTGGATTATGCGATTTATCGCAATCATCTTACTTGCGTTTTGGGGATTACTTGGCTTTGGTGTTTTCATTACATATCGTGAAGATTTTGTGTTTCCCAAATACTATACGAATCCTGTGAATTATATTGGAACCGCATACATACTGATTCCTATTTTGGTATCGATTGTTATTTTGTTTCTATATCGTAAATATGCATTACTCCCAAAGAAACGCAAAAAGAGAAGGTGGATTGCAGGAATTACATTGGCGGTAGCACTTTTGGTGTGTGTACAACCGATCGGTATGGCATCATTAATGCTAATACCGCCGGTTTATTCAGAAACGGATGATCCAGAAAACTATTTGTCAATGGGTACTTATGCAAAAATGTATGGGGATGATATATACAAGCTATTTCCTGCCAACATACCGCGAAGTGCTATAGCAGAAGGTTCGCAATGGTATCCACCAGATAAGTTTTTAGATACAACAAAATATTATTACTATTTTCAAGAGGTTGTTGACCCGAGCTTTCATATTTATGCTGAATGGGTATTGCCGGAAAATGAATTTTCTGAAGAACTGAACCGAATCCGTAATTATTATCCGGAAGGCGCAAAACAGCAGGTACAGTGGGGCGAATGGATTTGCCTGAGTTTTACGGATGATACACTTGACTTTGAACAAGCAAAAGGAAAGATTGATTACTATTATCTAATATTTGCTTATAATGAGAATACGGGTGGAATTCGATATATTGCAAGTTATTCAATGGATTGTGGCAGAGAAGAAGACCCATACTTTTTGTCGCTACAATGGGAATAATTTATAAAATCACTGTGTCCTATATTGACGGCAGCAGAAGGGTTTATTCTTGGGGTAGGTGCCAAAATTTTCCAGATTGCAGGTCCGGTAATTGTGTACGGTACTATCGCGAGTGTAGTGTATGGGATCATTTACTGGGTAACAACATTATTTTAACACAAAAGGCTTGACCGCTTGGTCAAGCCTTTACTAACTTTTCTATTAAATATTCTAATGCATTACTTTCGGACGGAAATCCCACACAATCATAATCTTTTCCGCGTTCGCAATAAAAGACTTCCCATCGGTGGTAGTTTTTCAGCACATAATGTCCGTCTGCAACGGAGTTTTCAAAGTGTATGAGATTGGTTGAAATATTTTTGCTTTCGCACAGTCCCAGAAATTCTGTTCTTGTCATATTAAATCCATTCTTTCTGCCGTAGTATGTCGATAATCTTAGCTGCATCTGGTGTAGTTAGAACAAATACTCTTCCATCTTTTGCAAATATGTTTAGGTGAATATTATCAAATTGAAAACGTTCAATATCTTGCAATAATATCTCGTCCAATGTGTAGGGATTTTCTTCTAAACAAACACAGACAATTCCGGCTTCGCAGAAATAGATATTTCCGTTTTTGACTTTACCGTTACCTAAATTGAAATTTCCATTTGTCTTGTAGAAAATCGGTGAGGTAATTTCCTTTTCAAACTTTGCGTATCGTTTATGCATGATATTTCCGTAAACAACCAAAACAGGAAACAGCAGAAGTGCAAATAGGAGACCACTTAAAACGGCGAGTTGAAACGATTGATCAATGTCTAATAAAAGCAAAACAAAATAACCGATTAGGCCAAATAAGAAACCTGTAAACGCTGAAAGAAAAGCTTTTGCTTTCATAATAGGTCACCCCGCTTTTTCTTAGTATACAACAACCCTTGTTTGATGTAAATATTAGGTCCTAAGTTGATGCACACAAAATTGCGATTGATTTCTGTCTCAAATGGTGTATAATAATGGTAGATAGTACGCAAGATAATACGCAAGTTATTGGAGGTGTTTTCTTGAAAGATTACAAGCCGCCCTTTACAATTACAAACGAAATCCTGACCTATGTATCGTCCATTTCCGAAAAAGTGGGACGCATTACCGCAACCAGCAATATGGAGGCAAAGCCCCATCTGCGGAAGAACAACCGGATCAAGTCCATCCACTCATCCCTGCGGATCGAGGCAAACTCCCTCTCCCTGGGACAGGTCAGAGATGTTATCAATGGCAAGACTGTTCTTGGTGAGCAGAAAGAGATCCAGGAAGTCAAGAATGCATACGCAGCCTATGAGAAGCTGGCTGAGATCGATCCTTTCAATATTCAGGACCTGAAAACGCTCCATGGCATCATGACCAAATACCTCATAGAGGAGACCGGTGATTTCCGTCGTGGCGAGGAAGGTGTCTTTAACGGCGATCAGTGTATCTTTATGGCACCGCCGGCAAAGTTCGTCCCTCAGCTGATGGATGACCTGTTCGATTGGATGAAGACAGCACAGGCAACTGTGCATCCGCTGATTCTCAGCAGTGTGTTCCATTATGAGTTTGTCTTCATTCACCCCTTCTCTGATGGCAACGGCAGAATGGCGAGACTCTGGCACACCGCGATCCTTTCCAAGTGGAAGCCTGTCTTTGAGTACATTCCCATCGAGAGCCAGGTTGAGAAATTCCAGCAAGACTACTATGACGCAATTGCCCAATGCCATATAAGCGGTGAATCTACCGACTTCATTGCCTTTATGCTCTCTCAAATCGATAAGATTCTGGACGATATTTCTGTTCAA
>JAZNHX010000110.1:0-2597 GCA_045577115.1 Faecalimonas sp.
TTAACAATGTAATCAGTCCATAAAAGTAATCTGCCTTTTCAGATCACTGATTGCTTCCTGCAGGCGCCTGGAGTTTTCCCAGTATGCCTCTTCATTGATAAAGCCGATCATGTTTGCTTTCAGTGCGATCTGATTCATGTTGATATGCCATTTGAGTTTCACTTTGCAGTCAGAAGCTCTGTTCCAAATATTACGATGCATCCAACGATCACGCTCAGCAATGCATACGCAAGCGCAACCCATAAATGACCATTTTTGATCAGGTCTGTCGTTTCCAGTGCGAACGTTGAAAAAGTTGTAAACCCTCCGCATATTCCCACCTTCAGAAACAGTATTCATCTCTGGTCTATCTGTGTGTTTCTCGCTATGCAAAAAGTCCGTACTTATTTCCGGCAAAAACAAAAAACGGATGTATCACCAACAACATGGTGTATCAGTTTTTCCACCGGATGTGCAGAAAAATCGATATTCCTGTCAGCAAGGATTGCATCCGGGGCACCCACGCTTTTCGCCGGAATGCAATCACTAATGTGGTAAACAATTCGAATGGTAATTTTGTTCTGACCGCAGAAATGTTCGGTAATTCTCCTGAAACAATAAGAAAACATTACTACACGGGGGAAAATATTGAAAATATGCGAAATATTCTGAACAAAAGAAGCGCGAATTAGATGTGCATAAAAAAGTGCTTCAAACCATGAAAAAGTGCTTCAACTTTTATTCACAGTGTGAATAAAAAAAATTCCCGAAAGCCTTGAAAAATGATATGCTCCCCATATGGTAGACAGTTGGAAAATCCAAAATCTATCATATGAGGAGCATATTTATGGCTAAGAAAAAAACGTATAGTAAGGAATTCAAACTCGAACTATTAAGGAGACATGAAGAAGAGGGTATTTCGTTCTATAAGCTTGAGAAGGAAAACAACCTCTCTCTTGGAATTATCCGAAACTGGAAGGCGATATATGAGGTGTACGGAGAGGATGGTCTCAACAAGCAGAACTGCATGTTGTGTCAGTATACTGCAGAGTTTAAGGAGAAGGTGGTACAAGAGTATCTGACTGGAACTATTTCATACCGAAAGCTTGCGCAGAAGTATGGCATTTTTGCTGACAGCACTATAAAAACGTGGGTCAAATTGTATAATAGTCATGAGGAGTTAACTGATTCCAGACCGAAGGGAGGTTTTCTCATGGCTAAAGATAGCACCCCAAGAAAGACCACCTTTGAGGAACGTATTACCATAGTCGCTGACTGCATAGCAGCAGGAAACAATTATGGACAAACAGCGCAGAAATACAATTGTTCCTATGGGCAGGTCTATTCCTGGGTCAAAAAGTACAAAGAAAAAGGTGTTGATGGCCTGGCAGACAGACGCGGCCAACGAAAGCAGGAAGATCAACTGAACGAAATCGAGCAGCTCAAGGCAGAAATTCGTATGCTGAAGGCAGAAAAGAAACAGCAGCAGATGGAGATCGATCTGTTAAAAAAACTCGAGGACGTAGAGAGGAGGTGTCGCTCAAACGAACAAGACACTTAATGACGTATATCGCCATAAGGGAGCTTTGTATAGAGCATCCTGATTATAGTGTCAGTAAACTATGTCAGATCGGTAAAGTAAATCGTGCCGCTTATTATAAGTGGCTGAACCATGCCAACAGCGACAACGATAACTTAAATGAGGAGATTGCAAAACTGATTGCAAAGATTCACGATGACCACCCGGATATGGGATACCGAAGGATAAGGGATACGCTTGAACACGATTATGGAATTGATGTAAATGATAAAAGAGTTCTTCGGATATGCCGTAAGAAAAAAGTGCAGTCCCGTATCAAACATAAATACAACTGCTGCACAAAGCCAGCCTCAGATCCGGCTTATATTGCAGAAAATGTGCTGAACAGAGAATTCAAATCAGATAAACTGAATGAGAAATGGTGCACGGATATCACAGAGTTTAAATACGGAACTGGTGATGACGAAAAGAAAGGCAAGATCTATTTAAGCGCAATCCTCGATCTGTGTGATACGATTCCAGTCTCATTTGAGATCAGTGATCACAATGACAATCCTCTGGTCATGAAAACCTTTGATAAAGCATTAGAGGCCAGACCTGGAGCTGCTCCCATTTTTCATAGTGACAGAGGTTACCAGTACACTTCGAAGGAGTTTCGAAAGAAGATTCTGGATGCAGGAATGACGCAAAGCATGTCCCGCGTTGCTCATTGTACAGATAACGGTCCCATGGAAGGCTTCTGGGGAATCATGAAAAGGGAAATGTATTATGGCCGAAAATACAAAACAAAAGAAGAACTTATACAGGCCATAAAAGATTACATTGATTATTATGTCAATCGTAGGGTGCAGCGAAAGCTAGGAGTTATGACGCCGATTGAATACCATAATAAAATGGCAGAGCTTGTAGCATAATCATTTAAAATTAGTATCAAAGAAAAATATACGAAACCAGGGAGCGTATTCGAACGAAGAAGTTTTAATGAACAACAAACAAAAAAATATCTGGTGTTAAACCAGATACAAAAAACTTTTTGTTTTTTCAATTGTCTGCTTGACGGGTAGCACACCAAAATCAA
>JAZNHX010000111.1:0-28989 GCA_045577115.1 Faecalimonas sp.
CCATTTGCAAATGCATACATATATTCTACGTTGACTCCACCTGCCATCAGTTCGTGCATCGCTTTGCTAAGAGAACCAGTTGCGTGCGGAACTCGAAGTGCCACAACGTCTGTAAGCATAGAAGTGATTCCGGCTTCTTTCAGCACTTCTCTTCCCTTTTTCGGATCAGAAACAATCATGCGAAGCATGCCGTAATCTGCAGTATCTGCAAGACTTAATGCTACAATATTTACTCCGTTTGTTCCAAGTGTTTTCAACACTTCATCCAAACGTCCTTCTCTATTTTCCAAAAATACAGATAATTGTTTAATCGTCATTTTCGTTACCTCCTACAGATTTCTCTTGTCAATTACACGTTTTGCCTTGCCTTCGCTACGCTCAATGGTCTTAGGCTCTACTAATTTGACATGTACGGAAACTCCAAGTGCCTGCTTCAGAACGCCTGCAATCTTATTTTTCAAGCCTTCCAACGCACGAATCTCATCTGAGAAGTAGCGTTCATCTACTTCTACCATAACTGTCAACTTATCTAAGTTACCTTCTCGTTCTACTATCATGAGGTAATGAGGTGCTATGTCTCCGCCCATACTGAGCAGTGCAGTCTCAACCTGTGTTGGGAATACGTTTACACCACGAATAACCTTCATATCATCTGTACGTCCCTTGAATTTTGAAATTCTTGGAAGAGTTCTGCCACAATCACAAGTACTGTGGTCAATGCTTGTAAGGTCTTTTGTTCTGTAACGCAGAAGTGGCATCGCTTCTTTTGTCAGTGTCGTAAAGATAAGTTCTCCGGTTTCACCGTCTGCACATGCCTTGTTTGTTGCAGGGTTTAAAACTTCCGGATAGAAATAATCTTCATGGATATGCAAGCCTTTGTGATGAATACATTCCATCGCAACACCAGGTCCTAGAATTTCACAAAGACCATAGATATCAAAGCAATCTATTCCAAGAATGCTTTCAATCTTCTCTCTCATCTCGACGGTCCAAGGCTCTGCGCCGAGAACACCCGCTTTTAATTTGAGTCGTTCAACTACACCTGCATCGCGAAGTGCCTCTGCTAAGTGAAGTGCATAAGAAGGTGTGCATGCAATTGCTGTTGCACCGAAGTCCTCCATACACATCATCTGTCTCTGTGTGTTACCGGATGACATTGGAACTACAAGTGCACCCATTTTTCTTGCACCAAAATCGATTCCCAATCCACCTGTAAAAAGTCCATAACCGTAACATGTATGTATAATATCTTCTTCTGTGAGTCCTGCCATGGTAAGACATCTTGCCACACACTCGCCCCAAAGCTCTGTGTCATTTTTTGTGTATGAAGCCAATGTGAGTTTTCCTGTAGTACCTGATGTACCCTGTACTCTGGCAACCTGTGATTTTGGTACTGCCAAAAGTCCAAATGGGTAGTTATCTCTCAAATCTTCCTTTGTTGTAAATGGAAGTTTGTCAATATCTTCGATGCCTTTGATATCCCCCGGTTCAACACCAAGTTCCTTCATTTTCTTATTGTAGAATGCAACGTTATTATAAACGTTAGCCACCTGTTTTACCAGTCTCTCACTTTGCAGAGCTGTCATTTCATCTCTGCTCATACATTCTTTTTCTTTGTCAAAATAGCGTTCTGTCCATGCCATGGCGCCTTCCCCCTGTTCTACATGTTATAACCAACTTCAAAAGCCTGTTTATTAATGTCAATAGTCTTTGATGGTACCGTGTTCTCGATTACTTCATACCAAGTCTCTTTTTCGAAATCCATATGTTGCGCTGCAATACCGAGTACAATCATATTAAACACTCTGGAATTACCGAGTTTCTTTGCTTCTTCTGTGGCATTCACTGTATATACCTTGTGCTCTTTCGAAAGATTTTCGATAATATTTTCTGGATACTGAGCCGCACCGATTACTACCGGCATTGGGTCAATTCTCCAGTCATTGATGATAAGGGCTCCGTCTTCTTTGAGGAAATGAGAATAGCGAAGCGCCTCTAATTTCTCAAAGGCGATAATGACATCTGCCTGACCTTCCTCTACAATCGGTTCTGCTACCTTGTCTCCATAACGTACAAACGTAACAACACTTCCGCCACGTTGTGCCATACCGTGAACCTCTGAAAGCTTCACATCATAACCACCTGCAATGGCAAGTCCTCCTAAAATACGGCTGGTAAGAAGCGTTCCCTGACCGCCTACGCCTACAATCATAATATTTCTCGTTGCCATTACTTATCACCTGCCTTCAAAAGTTCTATTGCGTCGAATTTACATAATGTCTCGCAAAGACCACATCCCGTACACATCGTATCATCAATTCGAATAGTACCGTCGGCATTCTTTGTCATCGCCGGACATCCCGGTTTCATACACATACCACATTTCTTACATTTGTCCGAATGTGCAATGTATACCGGTTTTTTCGATTTATCCAAAAGTACGCAAGGAGTCTTCGTGATGATAACAGACACTTCTTCCTTTGCCACTTCTTCTTTGATTACTTTTTCCAATGTCTTAATATCAAATGCGTTTACTTCAA
This sequence comes from Faecalimonas sp., assembly GCA_045577115.1. Classification (GTDB taxonomy): domain Bacteria; phylum Bacillota; class Clostridia; order Lachnospirales; family Lachnospiraceae; genus Faecalimonas. The sequence continues at coordinate 2,541 of JAZNHX010000111.1, forward strand.
CGACATTTTTTACACCGATTGCACGGCAGAGGTTCGGAATATTAATCGCATTTGTAGGTTCACCCATCAATGTCTTACCTGTTGCAGCATGGTCCTGATGTCCGGTCATACCGGTTGTCGAGTTATCAAGAATCATAACAGTTCCTGTTGACTTATTATATACCATATTCATCAGAGAGTTCACACCCGTATGTAAGAATGTAGAGTCACCGATTGCCGCTACCCAGTTCTTGATATACTCTTTTCCTTTTGCCTTTTCCATACCGTGAAGACTAGAAATACTTGCACCCATACAGATTACAGAGTCCACAACGCTAAGTGGTGCAACTGCTCCCAGTGTATAACAACCGATGTCACCTGCTACATGCATTTTCAACTTATTAAGTACGTAGAACACACTTCTGTGCGGACATCCCGGACAGAGAATCGGTGGTCGAGAAGGTGCTGCCACTGCAGCTTTTGCTCCGATATCTTCTTTCAAAATTGCCTTGCGAATCATATTCGCACTATACTCGCCTTGAACTGTAAAGAGTTCCTTGCCAACTGCTTTGATTCCCCAAGATTTTACTTGTTCTTCAATCACTGGATCCAATTCTTCAATAATGTAAAGAGTATCTACTTTTGAAGCAAACTCTGTGATTAGCTTCTTCGGAAGTGGATTTACCATACCAAGCTTTAATACAGACGCATTTGGAAGTGCCTCTTTCACATACTGGTATGGAATACCACTTGTGATAACACCGATCTTCGCATCGTTCATTTCTACTGTGTTAATTGGAAGTGTATTTGCTGCGTCTGCCAGTTCCAGATTACGCTTCTCAATCTCTACATGTCGAAGCTTTGCATTACCCGGCATCATAACCGTCTTTGCAATATTCTTTTCATATGGCATATCCTCTACTTCCTCACGGTCATAGAGTTCTACTAAGCCTTGTGAGTGTGCCAGTCTCGTTGTTGTTCTTAAAATAACCGGTCTATCGAACACTTCACTGATTTGGAATGCTGCCTTCATGTATTCTTTTGCTTCCATACTGTCAGATGGCTCTAATACAGGCACCTGTGCTGCTCTGGCTACCATACGGGTATCCTGCTCATTCTGTGAACTGTAAAGTCCCGGGTCATCGGCAACTACTAATACCAAACCACCATTTACACCCATGTAAGATACAGTATAGAGAGGGTCCGATGCTACGTTGAGTCCTACATGCTTCATACATGCCATAGCACGTACCCCAGACATACTTGCGCCAATTGCTACCTCTGCTGCGACCTTCTCGTTTGGCGACCATTCAGAGTAAATATCGTCTTTATATTTAATAATATTTTCACTAATCTCTGTGCTTGGTGTTCCCGGATATGCAGCAGACACTTTAACACCTGCTTCATAAGCACCACGGGCAATCGCTTCATTTCCAAGCATGATTACTTTCTTATTAGACATCTTTTGTTCTTCCTTTCGAAATTTGTAATTGTTCAGAGCCAAGCAAAATTTTATAAAACAGACGTAAAATGCTTGCATTTTTAAGTATGTTTTTAAAATTTTATTTGGCGGATACGCCACACCGAGGAAACACAACGTGTTTTCGAGGTTGGCTCTGAATAATTTTAATTATTTTAACAGTATAACACAACGCTTTCTCATGTTAAAGTATTAAATTAACATTTTTTCAAAAAAAGAACGGGATTTTCTCCCGTTCTTTCCTAGATATCAAACAATGACAGCTGATTCGAAGTCGGCAAATCTCCGAAGAGTCCCAAGTCCGCCATAAAATCAATAACTGTCTTACTCACCTTCGTGCGTTGTCTAAAGTCATCTAATGACAAGTACGGTCCGTCTGCCGCAGCCATCTCCACGGCATCCGCAGCCTTGTCTCCCATTCCTTCAATGGTACTAAATGGCGGCAACAATTTTCCATCAATAATCTGGAACTTTGTCGCCTTCGATTTGTAAAGGTCAATCGGCAGGAACTCATAGCCCCTCGCATACATTTCCTGCACGAGCCTCATATCCTTCAGTGTATCCTGTTCTTTGTTAGACAGACTGTCGCTTCGTTTCTTATAATCACGAATATAGTACTCCAATTTATCTTTTCCCTGACACATCAGTTCATAAGAAAATGCATTGGCACGAATACTAAAGTACGCAGCGTAGTAAGCTAACGGATAGTAAACTTTACAGTAAGCAATACGATATGCCATCATAACATACGCTGCCGCATGAGCCTTCGGGAACATGTATTTAATCTGTTCACAGGACCATACATACCAGTCTGGTATGCCATGGTCAAGCATATCTTGCTTCCACTCCTGCCATTTTGCAGATTTCCCCTTCGCGACCTTACCTTTACGAACATCCTCCATAATCTTGAACGATGTCTCACTCTCCATGCCGCTATTAATGAGGAAGGTCATGATATCATCTCGCGTACAAATAGCGGTTGAGATCGTCGCCTTTCCTTGCTGAATCAAAGTCTGCGCATTGTTGAGCCACACATCGGTTCCATGTGACAGACCGGAAATACGAATAAGATCAGAAAGTGTCTTTGGCTTTGTATCCACAACCATCTGGATAACGAAGTCTGTTCCAAACTCCGGAATTCCAAGACAACCCACCGGACATCCTCCGATGTCTTCCGGCGTGATTCCAAGCGAACTTGTGTCAGCAAAGAGTTTCATAACTCCCTGGTCATCCAGTTTAATGTCTGTTGCAATAAATGGTTCTCCGGTAATCTCTGTTACCAATTCCTCCAACATCTTAATCATCGTCGGATCATCATGGCCGAGAATGTCGAGCTTCAACAAGTTATGGTCGATTGAGTGGTAGTCAAAATGAGTTGTGACTATATCGGTTGTCATATCGTTTGCCGGATGCTGTACCGGTGTAAATGAGTTGATATCCTGTCCAAGTGGAAGCACGATAATACCACCCGGATGCTGTCCCGTACTTCTTCGGATACCTACGCAACCTTGCAGCAAACGTTCTATCTCGCATTTACGCTTTCCTTGGTTTCTCTCTTCATAATAATTCTTCACATAACCATATGCCGTTTTATCAGCCAAGGTACCAATCGTTCCGGCACGGAAGGTCTGTCCATCACCAAAGATAACCTCTGTGTATTTATGAGCATTACTCTGATAATCTCCCGAGAAGTTAAGGTCAATATCGGGCTCCTTATTACCTTTGAATCCAAGGAAGGTCTCAAACGGGATGTCAAAACCATCCTTCACAAGCGGTGCACCGCACACCGGACAATTCTTATCCGGCATATCCCAGCCACAGCCTCCGGCATATTTTATTACTTCTTCTGATTCAAAATCACTGTAGTGACATTCTGCACAGTAATAATGCGGACTCAGCGGATTAACTTCCGTAATTCCAGCCATCGTTGCAACAAATGAGGAACCAACCGAACCACGGGAACCTACCAGGTACCCGTCCTCAACAGACTTCCACACCAGTTTCTGCGCAATGATGTACATTACGGCGAACCCGTTAGAAATAATCGAATTCAGTTCTCTCTCCAAACGCTCCACAACAATCGGAGGCAAATCCTCGCCGTACATGCTGTGCGCTTTGTTATAACAAATATCTCGAAGTTGTTTATCCGAATCCTCAATAACTGGCGGACATTTATCTGGTCTTACAGGAGATATCTTTTCAATCTGTTCTGCAATCTTCACCGTGTTCGTAACAACCACTTCATACGCCTTTTGAGAACCCAGATATGCAAATTCTTCTAACATTTCTTCAGTTGTTCGAAGATACAGCGGCGCCTGGTTATCCGCATCTGTAAATCCTTGCCCCGCCATAACAATTCTGCGGTAAACTTCATCCTCAGGTTCTAAGAAATGAACGTCACAGGTTGCCACTACCGGCTTGTGGAATTCCTCGCCAAGTTTGACGATGCGGCGATTAATTTCCATCAAATCCTCTTCCGAACGGATATGCTTAAATCGGTCACTCTCTATCATGAAACGGTTATTGCCAAGCGGTTGAATCTCCAGATAATCATAGAAATTCACAAGTCTGGCAATTGCCTCTTCCGATTTGTTATCGATAATCGCACTGTAAAGTTCACCGGCTTCACAGGCACTTCCGATTATAAGACCTTCCCTATGACGCAAGAATTCGCTCTTGGGAATTCTCGGTCTTCTCGCATAGTAAGTTAAATGTGACAGCGAAATCAAGCGATACAGATTCACACGTCCGATATCATTTTTTGCCAAAATAATTGCATGATAGGTTGGCATCTTCTTAATCGCATCCGCGTTTGTATTGCCAAAACGATTGACATCCGCAAGTGTTGTAATATCACGCTCTTTCAACATTTCCACAAATTTTACAAATATCTCTGCAGTTGCCTTGGCATCATCTACGGCACGGTGATGATTCTCTAACGATATGCCGAGTGCCTTTGATACACTGTCCAACTTATATTTCGCAAGAGTCGGAAGAAGCACTCTGGCAAGTGCAACCGTGTCTAGATATGTATATTCATGCGGCAATCCAAGGTTCTTGCAATTCTGCTCAATGAATCCCACATCGAATCCTGCATTATGTGCAACCAAAGCCGCATCCCCCACAAATGCCAAGAATTCCGGCAAAATCACATCAATTTTTGGGGCGCTCATTACCATATCATCTGTAATGCTGGTAAGTTCTGTAATCCTGAATGGAATTGGAATGCCCGGGTTGACGAACGAACTGTAATAGTCAACAATCTCTCCACCCTGCACCTTCACGGCACCAATCTCGATAATACGGTCCTCTACGTTACTAAATCCGGTAGTCTCTATATCAAATACCACATAGGTATCGTTCAGTGTCTGCTCTCCTGCACATACTGCAATATCTGTCAAATCATCCACGAGATATGCCTCCACACCGTAAATGACCTTGAACGGATCTTCTTTATCCAAATCTTCTATATAATGGTTGGCATCCGGAAATGCCTGCACCACGCCATGGTCCGTGATTGCAATGGCAGGATGTCCCCAGTCATGCGCCTGCTTCACAATCGCTTTGGTGTCTGATACACCATCCATATCACTCATCTTCGTGTGACAGTGCAATTCCACTCGTTTCTCCGGAGCAGTGTCTTTTCGCTTCGTGATAAAACTTGGTATCTTCTTAACCCCTGTGACAGACGCGATGGTAAGTTCATGGTCAAACTTATCGATGGTTGTGATTCCTTTTATTTTCAGGAATGCTCCCGGACGAATCTCACTCACGATGTCAGGAAGCTGGTCATTTCGCACAAACATCTTCACCATAATCGTATCTGTAAAGTCCGTCACAGCGAACATGACAATCGTCTTCTCGTTGCGAATCTCGCGTGTATCGAAACTGGTCACTTGACCGCGGAAGGTAATCTCACCCATCTCACCGACAACATGGCAAAGCTCCATCGGTTCATCTTCAAAGTCGCGACCATAGATCAAGTTCGGATCATCTGGTTTTTTCGCCGCACGATATGTATCCTGTTTCTTCGTAAATGCGGCTGCCTTCGCTGCCTTTTCTTCTTTTGCAGCCTTCTTCGCTTCACGCTCAGCCTCTTTTGCTTCTTTCATCTCATCCAATTTGGCAGTATTCTGCTCTACGATTGCATTGACTTCCTGTTGCAGGCGAATTGCATTGTGTTCCTGCATCTTGCTCTTCTTTGCCTCATGATAAATGACACGAATATCTACAGGAACATGACAGCGCTCTTCAAATATTTCCTTAAGAAGAGCCAGAATAGCTTCTGCTTTTCCTTCTGCAACAATATTATTTTCAAATTCTATGCACAGAACCTTATCTTCTTCGAAATAAAGCTGGGCATTGGCGAACATATTGTGCTCCACAACACTTCGCTTCTTGAGTTCCAAAAGAATACTCTCACGATACTCTCGCAAGAGATTCTCCGGTGTGTATTGTCCGGACAACTGATACTGCTCCACCATTCGAATCTGTATCAGATTCAACGCAAATAACTGTTCTTTGATTGCTGTTTCCATCGCATAGATATATCTCTTTTGAATCAAATGCATGCTGAATAAATGGACATGCAAATAAGTCCTGTCTGAGTTAGTAGCAACCTTCGTTACTTCCACATCCTCAAACAAGGTCCGTATCTCCTGATTCACTTTCAATGTTGGAAACACATCAAAAAACTTTTTGTTCATGTTCTATCCTCGTATCTATTCCTCCCAGTTCAGAAGTTCCTCCCTGAGAGTATCTAATAGTTCTTCTTCTTTTACTTTCTTAATAATCTCACCTTTTTTAATGAGAAGTCCTTCTCCGATTCCTCCGGCGATTCCGATATCTGCTTCCTTTGCTTCTCCCGGACCATTAACAACGCATCCCATCACTGCTACTTTTATATCAAGTGGGATGTCTGCAACCATATTTTCTACCTTATTTGCAAGACCGATAAGGTCAATCTTCGTTCTTCCGCAGGTTGGGCAAGAAACCACCTCAATACCGCCTTTGCGAAGTCCTAAGGTACGGAGTATCAACTTAGCAGACTTGATTTCCTCAAGCGGATCACCGGTGAGTGACACGCGGATGGTATCGCCCAATCCTTGATGAAGCATAATGCCAAGACCAACAGAAGACTTGATGTTTCCTGAAATCAAGGTTCCTGACTCGGTGATTCCGATATGTAACGGATAATCACACTGTTCAGAAATAAGTTCGTGGGCTTTTACACACATCAAAACATCTGAAGACTTAATACTTACAACTAATTTATCATACCCCATGTCCTCAATTAGGTGCACCTTATCAAGCGCACTCTCCACGATGCCTTCTGCGGTTACTCCACCGTATTTTTCAACGAGATTCTTTTCCAACGAACCACTGTTGACACCGACACGAATCGGCACATTGTATTCCTTCGCCTTTTCAACCACCTGACGCACGCGCTCAATATCTCCGATATTACCCGGATTAATGCGGATTTTGTCTGCTCCGTTTTCAATCGCAGCAATTGCAAGCTTATAGTCAAAATGAATGTCTGCCACCAACGGGATATGAATCTGCTTCTTAATTTCACGCAACGCTTCTGCTGCTTCCATTGTCGGAACTGCGCAGCGAATAATCTCACAGCCAACTGACTCCAATGCAAGAATCTGCGCAACTGTGGCTTCTACATCTTCTGTCTTCGTATTAGTCATGGATTGAATTGCAATTGGATTGCCCCCACCAATCTTCACATTTCCAATCCGGATTACTCTTGTATCTTCTCTTCTCATAAAACCCTCCAACTTGAAATGAGAGTCCGCAAGCGAACTCTCAAGGAACTCTTATTTTTCGATTCTCGTGAATATATAAATCTGTTCTTCAAATTCACGTTCTGTCAAAGTCAGCGTATCATTGTCCAAACTGTAATTGTATGACCCCGTAAAATCTGTAAGGAGTTCATCCAGTTCCACCGGTGTAATATTACCCTCCGCTTCTTCTGCCGCATCCGCATAAGACTTTGCATTCGGCTTTATCGAAATAATCTTTTCCGACTTATCAATCGTATATGTCAAATCAATCTCTAAATAAGTGTCTTTAAACGTACCTTCCAATGTCACTTCATTCTCATCTTCCACGTCTAGATAATATCCATTTGCCTCTGAATACCACTCGCCTTCCAACGGATTACTCACCACAACATTTGTAATAATAAATGCTATTCCGAGTATAATAAGAATAGATGAGACAATCATTACGATGGCCCATGCCTTACTTCTTTTTTCTTCATCTTTTTGTTTCATCAGCATGATTTCACCTCTTTTTTCTTACTCTAATTTAGATTATAAAAAGTTTCGCTTTTTATGTCAATGCTTTCTAGTATTGTTCCGTATTTCTTCTTTTTTATTACATTTGTTGATAATTGTCACTTTTCGACTTTTTTCTCATAAGTATTGCTACAATGTTTAAAATAGTAGGAGGCGTCAATATGAAATTCGGTGAAACATTAAAGAATTTAAGAGAAATCAAAGGTATTACGCAGAAAGACCTTGGCAAAATTCTAGGTGTCTCTCGTGCTACGATTGCCGGTTATGAAACGAAGAATCATCAACCGGACTATGAGAAATTGGAAACACTTTCTCACTTTTTCGATGTTTCCATTGACTACCTTCTAACCGGAGAAGACTCCTATCATATTGAACGCATGAAACGCCCGATTATTAACGAGAAAGTTTTGGATACCGAAGTCATCAAAGTCTATAAGGCTCTTCCACCAGAAACAAAACAGGATGTGCTGAAATATTTAAAGTTATTACAACTAAATGAAAAATATACGAAAAAAGATGTGTGATTTGAATGTCACACATCTTTTTGCTATTATGCTCTATTTTGAATGTACTTCTGTATAAACTGAATCAACATCTCCATCTCTTCTTGCGTCCCAACCGTAATGCGGAGATAATTCTTGATTCTCTCCCCGCTGAGATATCTGACATAGATATCTTCTTCTTTGAGTGCTTCAAAAAGTTCCTTTGCCGGGCACTCCGAATGCGTTGCAAGAATAAAGTTTGTCTGTGAATCAGGAAACTCGAATCCAAGTGAAACTAGCTCCTTCTTCGTCCACTCTCTGGTATCTACAATCTTCTGTACCTGTTCTTCGAAGTACGCTCTATCCTTTAACGACTCCACGCCGCAAACCAGTGATGTCTGGTTCATGGTGTATGAATTGAATGAATACTTCGCATCGTTTAGATACTTAATCAGCAACGGATTACCGATTGCGTAACCGATGCGCATACCTGCCATCGAACGAGACTTTGAATATGTCTGCACCACCAACAGGTTCTCATATTTATCGACTAGTTCGATTGCCGACTTTCCGGAAAAGTCTATATACGCTTCATCCACAATCACAATTACATCTTGATTGTGTTTCAGAATATCCTCTATGAAATCCAATTGCTCATAGATTCCCGTCGGTGCATTTGGATTCGCGAAAATAATTCCGCCGTTTTCCTTATAATAATCCTCTTTCACAATTCGGAAATCCTTGTCTAATTTTGGACACTCGTAAGGAATGCGGTAAAGCTCTGCCCACACCTTATAGAACGAGTAAGTGATATCCGGAAACAGAATCGGCTTGTCAGAATTAAAGAAAGTGAGGAAACACATAGCAAGCACATCATCTGAGCCCACACCTACAAATACCTGCTCATCTTTCACACCATAGTATTCTGCCAACGTATGTACTAAGTTTCCCGCTGTTGGGTCCGGATAGAGTCTCAGTCTGTCCATATCCATAGATAAAAGTGCCTTCGAAACCCCCGGTGCCGGCGGATACGGATTCTCGTTCGTATTCAATTTGATGACCTTACGCTGTGGCTGTTCGCCCGGAACATAAGGCTCCACTTTTCGAATGTTTTTTTCAAATGCTTTCATCTTAGAAATATTCCTTTGCAAGTTCTTTGAATTTCGGTAATGCATTTACAATGGTCTCATAAGCAACACAGTATGCCATACGAACATATCCAGGACATCCAAATGAGCTTCCCGGCACAATTAAAATGTTATACTTCTTCGCTGCCTCACAGAATTCTTTTTCATTTTCTACCGGAGACTTCACAAATAAGTAAAAAGCTCCCTCCGGTTTGATACATGTGAACCCGCACTCTTTTAATCCATTGTAGAGTGTTTCTCTGTTTCTGTCATAGTAAGAAATGTCTGTCTGCTCATTTAAACATTTGACAACCATCTTCTGCTGAAGTGTCGGTGCGTTAACGAATCCAAGGATACGAGTTGCCACACTTGCTGCAGATATCAAATCTTCACTGTCCGAAGCCTCGTCCGGAATCACAAGATATCCAATACGTTCTCCCGGAAGTGACAGGGATTTACTAAATGAGTAACCAACGATTGTGTTCGCATAATATTTTGTCAAATATGGAACCTCTACTCCGTCGTATGCAAGTTCACGGTATGGTTCATCAGATATCAGATAGATATCTGTGCTGAACTCCTTCTGCTTTGCTTCCAGAATAGCAGCCATCTTTTTAATTGTTTCCTCTGAATACACAACACCTGTCGGATTGTTCGGTGTATTCACAATAACAGCCTTTGTCTTAGCTGTAATCTTTTCCTCGAACTCATCTAACTTCGGTTGGAAATCTTCTGTATTTGGTGAAATGGCAACTAATACGCCATCAAAGTTTGCTGTATAGCTTCTATACTCTCCAAAGTATGGAGCAAATGTAATGACTTCATCACCTGGGTTTAATAAGATCTTCAAGGCAACGTTAAGTCCGCCTGCTGCACCAACTGTCATTACGATATTTTTGCCGGCAAACGATGTGTCAAATCTCTCATTTAATGAAGCTGCTACTGCTTCTCTGACATCCTCATAACCGGCATTACTGTTCGTATAACCGTGAAGTGCCACCGGGTCCTCTTCATTTAAAATCTCAATAATCGCATCCTTAACTGCCTGTGGTGCCGGCACATTTGGATTTCCCAAACTAAAATCAAATACGTTCTCCGGACCATATATTTTTGCCAAACGATTTCCTTCTTCAAACATGGCACGGATTGCTGAACTGTTCTTTACCATGCTCTGCATTTTCTCTGCTATCATTGTACTCTCTCCTTTACGATTCCTTTTTCTACGAGGAATGCCGGACGATAGGATAATTTCGCTTTGCGAAGTCCCTCGGAGCCCGTATCTTCCTCTCTGTTAATATATTGATATGATGCACATTCGTGTTCCACAAACTGCTGATTAATCATTGGATATGCACCTTGTATGTCGGCAAATGCTTTTTCAATGTGGACAACAAAGGTATCATCATTTATTGGTTCGCCCATTGTGAATGCCACAATCTCTCCGTTAATACGAAGAATTCCACCGGTGAGTTCCAACTCTTTGAACAATCTCAGTGAATTCAGGGTTACACACATTTCTGCATTCTTCTCATGATCCTCATCACAACCATTTTCATTTCTCCACTTGAGTGCCATCTGGAAGCATTCCTCCAGATTATCCTCTGTCATGGTCTCGTAACTCCAATTCTCATGCGTTGCTTTGAATTTGTTGATATGGTTACGCTTCGCATGCAGTTTCTTACCGGATAAACTAATCAGTTTCTCCGATTCATAGATATAATCCGCAATATCCCGGTTGAACTCGATTTCAAACCGCTCCGGATACCACTCGTCGATCTGTGCAAATTGCTCGGCAGTAATGTGATATAATACAAACGGAACGCCACGCTCTTTTGTATCTCTCATCAGATAATCCAAAGCCCGTTTCACATCCGAAGGCTCCCCGACCGGATAAGCATAGGATTCCCCATGACTCATTGAGCGAAACACCAACGTACTTTCTATAATAGCAAACGTCACCGGATAGTGTCTGGACCAGAGAAGTGCATTTGCAAACGTTCTCTCACAACTTCTGCTTGGATAGTTTTCAAAATAGGAATGCATCAGTTCCCGGTCTTCTAGTTCCGTTCGTCTAAACTGTATCTCTCCCACGTTTTTCTCTCCTTGTCTATCAATTCTACCATCATATCATATCTTTGACACTTTTGGTAGATTTTATTAACGGAATTGCAGTTGATATAATGCTGCATACGCTCCATTTTTGGCGAGCAATTCCTCGTGACTTCCTTCTTCTTCAATTCCGTTTTCTGTCAGCACTAAGATACGCTTCGCATTGCGAATCGTTGATAAGCGATGTGCGATGACAAATGTGGTTCGATTCTTTGCAAGTTCTTCCATAGACTGCTGTACAACTTGTTCACTCTCGTTGTCTAAAGCCGAAGTTGCCTCATCGAAAATGAGAATCGGCGGGTTCTTTAGAAACACTCTTGCAATCGACAGACGCTGCTTTTGTCCACCGGATAACTTCACGCCTCTTTGACCGATATCGGTGTTGTAACAATTTGGAAAACTCATAATAAAATCATGCGCGTTGGCACGTTTCGCCGCTAAAACCACTTCCTCATCGGTCGCATCCGGTTTGCCATAGCGGATGTTTTCCAGAATCGTTCCTGCGAACAGATATACATCCTGCTGCACAATACCAATCTGACTGCGAAGGCTTCTCTGCTTCATCTTGCGGATATCCATGCCATCAATTGTAATCGCACCGTCGGATACTTCGTAGAATCTTGGGATCAGACTACAAAGTGTGGTCTTTCCAACACCGGATGCACCAACTAAAGCAACATATTCACCGGCATCTACATTTAAATCAACATTTCGAAGCACCTGCTCATGAGTGCTCTCATAGCGGAACGAAACATTCTCAAAAACAATATTCCCCTGCAAATCTTTTACAGCCACTGCATCTTTGGCATCCTGAATATCCGGCTCAATGGACATAATCTCCATAAAACGCTCAAATCCGGAGTAACCATTCTGAAATTGCTCTGCAAAATTAATGAGTTTTCTCACCGGTTCGATAAAATTATTGATATATAGCAAAAATGTAATAAGGTCTGTCGCTTCAATAGTACCTGTTGTCATTAAGCGACCACCTACAACAATAACAACGACTGTTACCATCGTTGTCATTGCTCCAATGCTGGAATGATAGCCTGCCATATAACGATAACTGTCTTTCTTCGACAAAATGTAATTGTGATTTCCCTCTTGGAATTTCTCAATTTCAATCTCCTCGTTTGCAAATGATTTGACCACACGCACACCTGAGAGGCTATCTTCAATCCGGGTATTTATCTCAGCAACTCTCTTACGGTTCCTTTTAAATGCACGTTTCATCTTACGGTTAAAATAAATTCCTAAAATCACCATGAATGGAATACAGATGAAGGTCACCATTGTGAGTGGCAGATTAATATGAATCAAAATTGTAAAAGCACCTACTATTTTAATAATAGAGATAAGCACATCCTCCGGTCCGTGGTGCAAAAGCTCTGTAATCTCAAACAAATCACTTGTGACACGAGAAAGCAGTTCACCCACCTTTCGGTTATCGAAAAAAGCAAAGGATAATTTTTGATAATGTGAAAAGATATCACGTCTCATATTGCCTTCCATCTTGACACCCATCATATGACCATAATAACTAATATAGTAATTGCACCCCATCTCTACAAGTACAAGCACAACCATAAGGCCACCTAACGCCAGAATCGTCTTCAAAGCCTGTCCGCCGTCATAGTAAATTACTTCATTTGTAATATAACGCACAACCAACGGTATTATCAGTGTAATTGCAGCGCCGAGCATTGCAAAAAACAGGTCGCTGAAAAACAGAAATTTATAAGGTTTGTAATAACCAATTAAGGTTTTTAAATTCTTCTTCATGTATGTCTTCTCCTATTTCAAAAGGTATATATAATATATACCAATTTTTCTTTGACTTCAATTCATTTATTCCCATATTATGTATATTTTGTGGATATTTTATCATACTAACGACGGAGGTGATATTATGCAATCCGTATGGACAGATTCCGTTAATTTCCCAAACTTTGACACACAAAAAAAAGATATCCGCACAGACGTACTTATTATCGGCGGAGGTATTACAGGGCTTTTATGTGCCTATCAACTGAAGCAGGCCGGCGTTGATTATGTTCTTGTTGAAGCAGACCGTATCTGCAGTGGTATTACCAAAAATACAACTGCAAAAATAACCTCACAACACGGACTGATTTACCATAAGTTGATACAGCGTTTCGGCATGGAAAAGGCACGTATGTACCTTGATGCAAATGAGGCCGCCTTACGAGAATACCGCAAATTATGCAAGTCCATCGACTGTTCCTTTGAATCTAAAAACTCCTATGTGTATTCTCTAAATAATTCCAACAAAATAGCAAAGGAATTATATGCACTTCGAAGCCTCGGCTTCCATGCTGAATACGAAGACCAGCTTCCGTTGCCATTTTCCATCGCCGGTGCTGTCAAATTCAAACATCAGGCGCAGTTTCATCCATTGAAGTTCCTATCAGAGATTGCCAATGGATTAAATATCTATGAGCACACTAAGGTACGGGAACTTGCACCGAATCTAGCAGTCACAGAACACGGGAAAATCACTGCCAAGAACATCATTGTGACTACACATTTCCCGTTCCTCAATAAACACGGAAGTTATTTTCTAAAAATGTACCAGCATCGCTCCTATGTGATTGCATATAAAAATGCACCAAATGTGGATGGAATGTATGTGGACGAGTCTTTAAAAGGACTCTCCTTTCGAAATTATAAAAATATGCTTCTAATTGGAGGCGGTGACCATCGCACCGGGAAACACGGGGGTAACTGGCAGGAATTATCTACCTTTGCCGGAACACACTATCCGAACGCAAAAGAAGTTTACAGGTGGGCAACGCAAGACTGCATGACCTTGGACGAGGTCCCTTATATCGGACAATATTCTAGGAATACGCCTTCCCTCTATGTTGCAACCGGGTTTAATAAGTGGGGTATGACTTCCGCAATGACTGCAGCTATGATTTTGCGGGATATGGTTCTTGGAAAAGAGAATCCATACTCTCCTGTTTTTTGTCCATCCCGAAGCATCCTAAGGCCACAACTCATTGTAAACGCGTTTGAGACAACCACAAACCTACTCACACCAACTACAAAACGCTGTCCGCACCTTGGATGTGCTTTGAAGTGGAATCCTGCTGAGCGAAGCTGGGACTGTCCATGTCATGGTTCTCGATTTACGCATGATGGGCAGTTAATTGATAACCCTTCTACCGATGATTTAAAAAAGGAGCGTTAAGTGCCGCCACACCATTCTGTCAAACTCGGAATATACTATTAAAAAAAGAGAAAGGGCACCATCATGCCAGTAACGCATATCACAAACGGCACGATTGAGAATATTTTCTCCGAACGCGGTAACACGTTCGTCTTAGTCACCTATATAGGGAGACTCGGTAATCGAAGGGAAGAACAGACAGTAAGACTTGTGGTAGGTCCTCGCACGATTGTACTGAACGCACGTGGTGAACCGATTCCTGCTTCTGCGCTCCGCGAAGGAATGAATATCAATGCTTCGTTTTCTTCTGAGACAACCAGAAGTATCCCGCCACAAGCCACTGCTTATCTGATTCGAATCATAGGAAGGCCAATGCCGAACAATATAACCATCGGCAGAATTCTTGACATCAATCGAAACAACCGCAGTTTTACAACAATGACTGACCGAGACTTCTCCACCGTCATCCGTTTTAACACGTCAGATAACACAAACTACTTTGACCGCTTTGGCAGGTCAATGCAGTTCTCTGGACTCCGTCCCGGAATGCGGGTACGTGTACGCCACGCCAACTTCATGACTGCAAGTTTGCCGCCGCAGACGATGGCTTTTGATGTACGGGTATTGTAAAGCAAAAAGACCATAGTTGACATGTTTGTTCTAGCCTCATGTCACTATGGTCTTCTAATTACTCTTTTTTCATTTCCATATAAGGCAACACTTCATACCCACACTTTTTGTAGACATGCACTGCTCGCTCATTTTCTTCTTCCACTTCCAGCCTCAGTACTGCATGTGGATATGTGTCATCCATCAGTTTGAAGAATTGCGAGCCAAGTCCCAAGCCTCTATACTCCGGCTTAAAATACAGATCCTCAATCCAGATACATGTCTTGCCAAACTCTGTGGAAAAACTCTTTGCTACCATCGCATAGCCTTGAATCTCCTGCTCATTTTCAAATATGTAGCCTTCCAAATAAGGCGAATCATTCACACAGTTGTCTATATCACTCTTGAAAATCTTTTCCGAGCCATTGCTGAGTACTGCCGGCGATGCATAGAATACTCGCATCATTGCCATCACTTCTGTTCTGTCACTTTCTTTCATTTTTCTAATAATCTGACTCATAATATCATTGTCCTTTCCGTACACTTATAACAATTCTATTTTTCACTAAAGTCAAGAAAAAATCAATACTAAAATGTTGACTTTTGATAAGGTTTATTGTAACTTATATATGATTTTTGTTGAGAGGAGAATAATATGCTTCAAAAATATTTATTATGCTTTTTAGTGTCTATGGTTCCGTTAGTTGAACTTCGCGGTGGTGTTCCGATTGCACTTGGCATGGGAATCGGTTATTTCCCTGCATTAATTACTTGTATTATTGGAAACATGTTACCAGTACCAATTATCTATCTCTTTGCTAGAAAAGTGTTGGAATGGGGACGAGACAAAAAATATATCAGCAAATTCTTCACTTACTGTATCGAAAAAGGAGAAAAAGGCGGTCAGAAATTGACAGAGAAAGCCGGTAAAAGAGGATTATTTATCGCACTTATGTTATTTGTAGGAATTCCGCTTCCGGGTACAGGCGCCTGGACTGGAACACTGGCAGCTTCATTCTTAAACATGGGATTTAAAGAAACAACAAAAGCCGTAATTCTCGGTGTTATGATTGCGGGAATCATTATGGCAGTTGCAAGCACAGGTGTATTTGCTATCATTGGATTATAGTTAGAAAAAATAACAAGAGGACGAATTGGTCTACAAGTAGCCCATTCGTCCTTATTTATTTTACACTCATAGCTATTCATTCATTTTTGCCAACTTCGCTGCCTGATCTGCTGCAATCAAGCTATCGATAATCTCATCAATATCTCCATTCATCACACTGTCAATCTTGTACAATGTCAATTTGATGCGGTGCTCTGTCACACGTCCCTGTGGGAAGTTATATGTTCTAATCTTCTCAGATCGGTCACCGGTACCAATCTGGCTTCTTCTTGCCTCTGCCTCTGCAGACTGTTGTTTTTCAAGTTCTAATTCATACAGTTTTGAACGAAGCAAGCGGAACGCTTTTTCTTTGTTCTGCAACTGTGATTTTTCTGTCTGGCTGTAGATGACAATTCCGGTTGGATGGTGAGTCAATCGTACCGCCGAGTCAGTTGTGTTGACACACTGTCCACCATTACCAGACGCACGCATTACGTCAATACGGATATCTTTCTCATCAATTACAACGTCAACCTCTTCTGCCTCCGGCATTACAGCAACTGTGATGGTAGATGTATGGATACGTCCACCAGACTCTGTTTCAGGCACACGCTGTACACGGTGTACACCACTTTCGTATTTCATTCTGGAATATACGCCCTGACCACTTACCATAAATACGACTTCCTTGAAACCACCGATTCCATTTTCACTAAAGGAAATCATCTCGGTCTTCCAACGTCTGCTCTCTGCATAATGTACATACATACGATATACTTCGGCTGCAAAGAGTGCAGATTCATCTCCGCCGGCACCTGCACGAATTTCAACCATGATGTTCTTATCATCGTTAGGGTCCTTTGGAAGAAGTAAAATCTTAAGTTCGTGTTCTAACTCTTCCACACGTTTTTTCGATTCATACAATTCTTCCTTTGCAAGCTCGCGCATCTCTTCGTCAGACTCGAGTTCCAACATTTCCTCGCTGTCGATAATTGCCTGCTTTGCATTCTTGTATTCTGTATATGCTTCTACAATCGGTGCAAGGTCCGACTGTTCTTTCATCAGTTTGCGGAAACGTGCCGGGTCATTTGCCACATCCGGCTCCTGTAATTCACTCATCAACTCTTCATAGCGAATAAGTAAATCGTCCAATCTATCAAACATATTTTTTCCTCCAATTTATAATCATACCTCTAAATATTGTACACGCCAAACACCACTCGGTCAAGTCCTGCCAAATCCTTTTTCACGTTTACATTCGAAAATCCGGCTTCTTTCATAAGTCTGCTGACATCTTCCCCCTGATCGTGTCCAATCTCAAAGAATACTTTTCCACCTTGCTTTAAGAATCGTGGGTATTCTTCCACAATTCTTCTATAGAAGTAAAGCCCATCCTCCTTACCGTCCAATGCAATAAGCGGGTCATGGAATTTCACTTCTTCTTTTAGTTCCTCAATAACTGCCGTGCGGATGTATGGCGGATTTGACACAATTACATCATATTTTCCTTCTACATTAGAGAATAAGTCGCTATGCAAAAACTTCGCATCAACACCGAGTTTTTCTGCATTCTCACATGCAACCTTCAAAGCATCTTCTGAAACATCTGCACCAACACCACTTACATCTGCAAAGCCACATAATTTTAATAAACTAATTAAGATACATCCCGATCCGGTACACATATCCAGCACTCGCATTCCCGGTTCCAGTACCGCCAGCACCGATTCCACCAACACTTCCGTGTCCTGTCTCGGCACCAGCACGTGCTCATTTACACAGAACTCCAGTCCCATGAATTCCTGTACGCCAGTAATGTGTTGCAATGGAACATGCTCTGCACGAGTCACCACACACCCGAAGTATTCGGTTTCCTCTTCCTCACTAAGCTCGCGATTCATATCCATAAAATACATGGCACGACTGACGCCTGTGACATACTCTAACAGATACCACGCATTTAAATCCGCATCTTCTATCTGTTCTTTCTTCAATTGTTCTTGTCCGTATTCATAAGCTTCTCGAAGTGTCATCTTACTGGTCTCCAAAATTCTCTTCTAAATACGCACGCCAATCAAACACTTCTTCTACTGCACGGATTGCAACTTCTATCATATCATCCTCCGGCTCTTTAGTGGTAAGATTTTGAAGTGCCATACCCGGTTTGCTTAAGAGTTCCACCAATGGATTCGTACTGCTTCCCGCAAGTTTGATAATCTCATAGGAAATACCTGCGATAACCGGTAACAAAGCCAAACGAATCAGTACACGAAGCAGTTGAGATTCCGCTGTAATAAAGAAACATACAATCACACTTACTAACATGACGAAGAACAGAAAACTAGTCCCACAACGTTTGTGTTGCTTAGAACTCTTTTTCACATTTTCCACATTTAATTCCATTCCATGCTCGATACAATTGATGCACTTGTGTTCAGCGCCATGATACATAAAGGTTCTTTGAATATCCTTCATCTGTGATACTGCAAGTATGTAGACCACAAACAAACCAATACGCACAACAGACTCCAAAACAGTTCTCAAAAATCTAGAGTTAATGATATCTTTAAATAGGTTGGATATGAAATATGGTAATACCATAAACAATGCCATCGCAATCACAACGGAAGCAACCATTGTGATTCCCATAATTAAATCTTCTTTTTTCTGTTGCTTAATTGCTTCTTCTTCCGTCAGCACAACCTCTGTCTCTTCCTCGAAAAAGCTTGCGGAATATGTCAACGTCTTCATACCAAGAACCAGCGAATCTACAAAGTTAAATACACCCCTTACAAATGGAATCTTTGTAAGTTTTTCCCACTTAATAATACTTTTGTATTCATCAGTCTTCACTTCAATCTCACCGTCCGGTTTTCTGACAGCAACGGCGTACTTCGAACCGTTCTTCATCATAATGCCTTCCAAGACAGCCTGACCACCAATATTAGATGATTTCATAATACACACCTTCTCCTAATAAGAAACGGGTTGAAGTAAAATACCTCAACCCGTACATCTGCATATAATTATTGCATTCCGTATTTCTTGTTAAATTTATCAACACGACCACGAGCTTGGGCAGCTTTTTGTTGTCCTGTGTAGAATGGATGACATTTTGAACAAATTTCCACGTGAATTGATTCCTTTGTAGAACCTGTTACAAATGTGTTCCCACAGTTACATGTTACTGTTGCCTGATGGTATGTTGGATGGATTCCTTCTCTCATTTTCTTCACCTCTTCATATAATTTTCGCGATTTCCAACCGCGATTAGGCTCGTTTTTCTAAACAGCTTTCATATCATATCACAATTGTGATTGCATTGCAAGTTTTTTCTATAAGAATTTATTCTTTTTCACCATTTCAACAAACTCTGCATTGTTCGATGTACGAGCAAACATATTTAAAATGTTGTCTACTGCCTCTTCCGGCTTCAAACCATTGAGTGCTTTTCTCAAAATATAGACAGCCTCCTGCTCAGATTGTGTAAGAAGCAAGTCTTCTCTTCTCGTTCCTGACTTCGGAATATCAATTGCAGGGAATACACGTTTCTCCTGTAACTTTCTGTCAAGAACAAGTTCCATGTTACCGGTTCCTTTGAACTCTTCGTAAACAACATCATCCATCTTGCTTCCCGTATCTACGAGGGCTGTTGCAAGAATCGTGAGGCTACCGCCTTCTCTGATATTACGCGCCGCACCAAAGAAACGTTTTGGCATATGAAGTGCAGCCGGATCAATACCACCGGACAGTGTACGACCGCTTGGTGGAACAATAAGGTTGTACGCTCTTGCAAGTCTTGTAATACTGTCAAGAAGAATCACAACATCTTTATTGTGCTCAACCAAACGTTTTGCACGCTCGATAACCATCTCAGACACACGCTTATGGTGTTCCGGCAATTCATCAAATGTAGAATAAATAACCTCTACATTCGTTCCCATGATAGACTCTCTAATATCTGTTACTTCTTCCGGACGTTCATCAATCAAAAGAATCAGGATATGCATGTCCGGATTATTTCTAAGAAGCGCCTGTGCCACCTGTTTCAAAAGCGTTGTCTTACCTGCCTTCGGAGGTGATACAATCATACCACGCTGTCCCTTTCCAATTGGAGAAAGAAGGTCCACGATACGCATGGCAACACTGCTTTTTCCACTTTCCAAATGGAGTCTTTTATCTGGAAAAATAGGAGTCAAATCTTCAAAATTCTTTCTCCTCATTGCCTCTTCCGGCGTGTAACCATTGATCTTTGTCACATACAACAGAGCACTAAACTTCTCCTGTTGTGTTTTGATTCTAGTGTTACCGGTTAGAATATCTCCAGTCTTAAGTCCGAATCTGCGAATCTGAGACGGCGATACATAGATATCATTCTCTCCCGGCAAATAATTGTCGCTTCGAATGAATCCATATCCATTCTCCATTACCTCAAGGATACCCTCTACTGTTTCACCACTGTCTAGCTGTTCAATATCCAGCTCTGCCTTTTCATTTTTGAGCTTGTCCTTCTCATCCTGTTCCAGCATCGCCTCAATCAATTCCGCTTTTTTTAATGTGCTGATACCAGACATTTCTCTTGCTTTAGCCAAATCACGCAATGTTGCTAATGGCAAAGACTCATACTTTTCTCTCATAAAATCTATCCTCTCTTTATCCAAATTGTCATCTTTGGGAAATGTGTCTGAATTGACGTATTGAAGTCTACTTGACTATTATACAACAACCAATTTAAAAAAGAAAGTATTTTTTTCTCTTAATTGATTTGCCCACCGAAGAATGCTATGATAGTATTTGAGGGAAGTGAAGCAAATGAAACAATGGGGCGAAAAATGTTACTATTCGTTGGACTATTATATAAAAGAAACATATGGTGAAAAACTATACAAATTATCTTTGGACGGCGGCATGACCTGTCCGAACAGAGATGGCAAAATAGACGACCGCGGTTGCATTTTCTGTAGTGCAGGCGGTTCCGGTGATTTTGCCAGCGACCGAAGACTCTCTATCAGGGAACAACTCATGCAAGCGAAACAACTTGTAAGCCGCAAGCATACCGGAAATTCTTATATTGCCTACTTTCAGGCATATACGAACACCTATGCTCCTGTGGACTACTTAGAAAAGATATTTACAGAAGCAATCTGTGAACCAGATATTCGAATACTATCCATTGCAACAAGACCAGATTGTCTGTCACCTGAAGTATTAGAACTTCTCTCGCGACTGAACAAAATCAAGCCAGTGTGGATAGAACTCGGACTTCAGACTATCCATAAAGAAAGTTCAGATTTTATTCGCCGTGGATATAACCTTGACGTTTTCGAAAAAGCAGTATATGATTTAAAAAATATTGGAGCGACTGTTATTACACATGTCATCCTGTGTTTGCCAAATGAGACCACAGAAAAAATGCTTGAAACCATTTCTTATTTAAACAAGTTACCAATTGACGGGATAAAACTACAACTACTTCACATCCTGAAAGGAACTGACTTGGCGAAGGTATATGAACAGAATCCGTTTTATCTTCCGAATTTAGAGGAATATTTAGAATTACTCGGCAAAATCATTTCTCACCTCCGCGAAGATATCGTGATTCACCGCCTGACTGGAGACGGCCCGAAATCTTTACTGATTGCACCTCTGTGGACCGGTAACAAGCGAATGGTGTTAAACCGCATACAAAAATATTTAAAAGATGCTGATATATGGCAAGGAAAGGAGATTTCATGTCAGAATCATTTACACTCTATAAATTAATCGTGCTTTATATGCTTGATAAGGTAGATTTTCCATTAACAAACGGGCAGATATCAGAATTCATCTTGGATAAGGGATATACAACTTATTTCACCTTACAACAGGCAATATCAGAAATGGTTGAAGCCGGTTTTCTTCGCGAAGAAACGACTCATAATCGCACACTCTATCACTTAACCAGTGAGGGTGCAGAGACCATTCATTTCTTCCGAAACAATATTTCAACAGCCATCAGGCAGGATATCGACATGTTCTTTGCCGAAAAGAGTTATGACCTCAAAAATGAAGTATCAGTCAAAGCCGACTACTATCAGACGAAGAACTTGGAATTTGCGGTGCGCTGCCAGATATTGGAGAGCGGTTCTCCGCTGATTGATTTGACTTTAACCGTTCCAACAGAGGAGGAGGCTGTCTCGGTTGCAAATAATTGGAGCAAAAAAAATCAAGAAGTGTATGCACAAATTATGGCAAACTTATTGTAAGAACTACAACGGGTATCACTCTCAACTTGAAAGTGATACCCATTATTTTATATGCTTCTGTTTTTGAATCTCTCTAATCTTTCCTTAATGTCCTTCTCACATCCAATATCCGTCGGTTCATAGAACTTCGCATCCTTTATCTCATCAGGCAGATACTGCTGTCGCACATAATGCTCCGGATAATCGTGTGCATATTTGTAACCGACTCCATGTCCAAGCTTAGCAGAACCCTTATAATGCGCATCCTGCAAATGTGCCGGAACTGTTGTCTTTTGATTCTTCACACTCTCCATTGCCGCCGCGATCGAGAGATAAGAAGCATTGCTCTTTGGGGCACTTGCAATATAGGTTGCTGCCTGTGCCAAAATAATCTGTGCCTCCGGCATACCGATTCGCTCTACTGCCTGGCTCGCCGAAACAGCCACGGTCAGTGCATTTGGATCTGCATTTCCCACATCCTCCGATGCACAAATCATCATTCTTCGCGCAATGAATTTGATATCTTCCCCTGCGTACAGCATTTTCGCAAGATAATACACTGCCGCGTCTGGGTCGGAACCACGAAGGCTCTTAATAAATGCTGAGATCGTATCGTAATGATTATCTCCGGTTTTATCATAACGAACCACGCGTTTTTGAATACACTCCTGTGCCACACCGATGGTAATGTGAATCTTGCCGTCCTCGCTGCGCTCCGTGGTCAATATGCCAAGTTCAATCGCATTAAGTGCATTTCTTGCATCCCCTCCGGAAATGTCCGCAAGGAATTCCAATGCCTCGTCCGTAATCTCTGCGCGATAACTGCCCATACCCTTTTCCATGTCATACACAGCACGTTTAAGTAATGTCTTAATATCTTCCTTATCCAAAGACTTTAATTCAAACACACTGGAACGGGAAATGAGAGCCCCATTTACTTCAAAATATGGATTCTCGGTTGTTGCACCAATTAAAATCAGCGTACCATCCTCAACAAATGGCAACAGGTAATCCTGCTGGCCCTTGTTGAAACGATGAATCTCATCCACAAAAAGAATTGTCTTCTTCCCGTACATACCCATGTTATTCTTCGCCTGCTGCACAACCTCTTCCATGTCCTTCTTGCCGGCAATTGTTGCATTAATTTGCTTAAACTCCGCACTTGTCGTATTGGCAATGACCTTTGCAAGTGTCGTCTTACCTGTTCCCGGCGGACCATAGAAAATCAGGGAGCCAAGCTTATCTGCCTTAATTGCACGGTAAAGCAGCTTATCCTTTCCAATAATGTGCTGCTGTCCCACTACCTCCTCCAAACACGTCGGACGAAGTCTTGACGCAAGTGGTGATTCCTTATCGCTTTTCTGTTCTCGCATATAATCAAATAAATCCATCTTCTGTACTCCTATTCCACTCCCGCAATCTCACGAATGACTTGTCCTGCAATCAAAAGTCCTGCCACTGGTGGCACAAATGAAATGCTGCCCGGCAGTGCACGTCTCTTACCTTTGTCTTCACCGGTCTCTTTCTCTGTAATATCCACCGGCTTTTCCTTTGAATATAATACCTTCAAATGGTGAATACCCCTGCTCTTAAGTTCTTTTCTCATCACCTTACACAAAGGACAAACAGAGGTTTTGGAAATGTCGGTAATCTCAAACAGTTCCGGATGCAACTTATTTCCGGTTCCCATACAACTGATAATCGGAATCTCATGCTCTTTCGCATATTCCACTAATGCCAGTTTCGCAGTTACCGTATCGATTGCATCCACAATATAATCTACTTTTCTATCAAATAGTTCTGAGAGGTTGTCAGGTAGCACAAAGGTCTCATGTGTATACACTCGCGCCTCAGAATTGATATCTTCAATGCGAGTCTTCATCAATTTTGTCTTGTACTCACCTACCGTGCTTAAGTAAGCAATCGATTGGCGGTTAATATTGGTCAGACTCACCTTATCATTGTCCACTAGAATCAATGTGCCTACACCGCTTCTTGCCAGTGCCTCAATGCAATGTGAGCCTACACCGCCTACCCCAAGCACCATAACTGTTGCGTTTCGAAGCCTCTCTAATCCTTCTTTTTCTATTAAAAGTTCCGTTCTGGAAAATTCATGTACCATCTATGTTCCTCTTTCATTGATTTTCATACACTAGAATGATAACATTTTCACCCTTGTTTTGCAACCGCGCCACTTCAAGAGTTTACAAAGTTAACATACAAAGTAGATACATGACCTTGCATATCTATTTTAATAATGATAGAATAATCAAGTATGTGAAAAGGAGGAAGAATATGTCAGAACAAGTCAGACAAGAAAACAAAATGGGCGTTATGCCTATTCCGAAATTATTGATTACCATGTCCTTGCCAATGATTGCATCCATGTTGGTACAGGCCTTATATAATATCGTGGACAGTATGTTCGTTGCGCAGTTAAATGAAAATGCACTCACTGCTGTTTCCCTCGCATTTCCAATACAGAACTTGATGATTGCGGTTGCCGCAGGCACCGGAGTAGGTATCAATGCACTGCTTTCCAGAAGTCTTGGAGAAAAACAATTCGATACCGCCAATACAATCGCTCGCAACGGTATTCTGCTTGGAGTCCTAAGTAGTCTTGTGTTTGCCATTGCAGGTATCTTCGGCTCTCGTTTCTTTTTTGAAATGCAGACAAAAGATGCACAGATTATTGAATATGGTACACAGTACATGTCTGTCATCACCATTGCATCCATCGGTATATTTATGCAGATTACCTTCGAACGACTAATGCAATCCACGGGAAAAACCATTTTTAACATGATTACGCAGGGATTAGGTGCCATCATCAACATCATCCTTGACCCAATTCTCATCTTTGGCTGGTTCGGACTCCCTGCAATGGGTGTAACCGGTGCTGCAGTAGCGACAGTCATTGGACAGATTATTGCAGCAATGCTTGGTGTCTTCTTTAACTGGAAATATAACAAAGAAATTCATGTGAGTTTCAAAGGTTTCAAACCTTGCGGAAAAACCATTGGTAACATATATAAAATCGGCGTTCCGTCAATTATCATGCAGTCGATTGGTTCACTCACAACCTTCGGTATGAACAACATCTTACTGATGTTCTCATCGACAGCCGCAACCGTATTCGGAGTATACTTCAAACTGCAGAGTTTCATCTTCATGCCGGTGTTCGGACTTACGAATGGTATGATTCCGATTGTTGCATATAACTATGGTGCCCGCAATAAGAAACGTATCTATCAGACGATTAAACTCAGTACAGTAATTGCTGTCAGCATTATGTTGGTTGGTGTAGCCATCTTCCAGACGGTTCCAGTTACTCTACTCGGCCTATTCGAAGCATCCGATCACATGCTTGCAATCGGTGTTCCGGCACTTCGAGCTATCAGTCTGAGTTTCATCTTTGCAGGCTTCTGCATTGTATCAAGTTCGGTATTCCAAGCGCTTGGAAATGGTGTGTACAGTATGATTATGTCATTCGCAAGACAGATTATTGTCATCTTGCCGGTTGCATTTCTCTTTGCAAAATTCTTGGGGTTAGATGCCGTATGGTTCGCATATCCGATTGCTGAGGTTGTATCGGTAGTGATATGTATATTTATGTTGAAACGAATTATAGATAAAAAAGTAAAACATTTGGAAGACTAAATGTTGGTGGTAGTACACAGACTAAAAAGGGAACTATCCTTAATTGATGTGCGTCCCGTCAAGAGGACAATGAAATAAAAAAACAATTTTTCGGCTGGTAACCATATGGTTATCGGCCGTTTTATATGTTTTAATACATAGTTGTATGTTTTCTGTCAAGGGACTTC
>JAZNHX010000112.1:0-7339 GCA_045577115.1 Faecalimonas sp.
AACATTTCTGGAGATGTTAAGTCGTTGATTGCAACTACTTCATATCCTTCTGCTCCAAACATTTGTCTGAATGCAAGACGTCCAATACGTCCGAATCCATTAATCGCTACTTTTACTGCCATGATTAATTTCCTCCTAAGATTTAAAAATATTTTTTCGCTTCACAGCATCTATGATGATATTCTTTAACTTTGTTAAAGAATAATCAACTCCACATATGATTGTACTAAAAATAATACAAATTTTCAAGTGCTTTTTCACATTTATCATATTGCACAAAAATGTGGCTTTCTTTGTCGGAATTCTGTGTAATATTTAAAGCCACAAGCCTCCAAATAGTCCTTGATTTTATGAAAATCATACGCCACATATTCCGGCCTATGGGCATCGGAACCAATCGTGATGATTTCACCTCCAAGTTCCCGGTATCTTTTCAAAATATCCTGATGGGGGTGAGCAAATGAAAGACCACCTTTCCACCCTGCCGTATTCACTTCCAAGCCTTTACCATTTGTAATCAAATGCTTTAGAATCTCGTCGATATAATCTGCATGTTTGCTATACGAATATGTCTCTTCCTTATGATTGCCGTATCTGACAATGTAATCAATATGACCTAACGAGTCATATTCTGTCATTCCTTTGAGATTATCCATGGTGATTTCAAAGGCTCTGCGATACCCTTCATCGTCTGTCTTATCATCAAAATAGCCCGGATAATACGGATCATATCCATCAAACAGATGCACCGATGCAAGAATGAAATCATAAGGAAAGCTTCGGGCAAGCTCTGCATATCGCTCACCTGTCTGCAACTGCATACCAAACTCTACTCCGGCCAGAATTTCAATCTGTGTTCGATATGTTTCCTGCGCCTCTCGAAGCATCTTGTGATACTGCTCAAAATCAAGTTCCCATCCCGGTTCAATG
Organism: Faecalimonas sp.; assembly: GCA_045577115.1. Classification (GTDB taxonomy): domain Bacteria; phylum Bacillota; class Clostridia; order Lachnospirales; family Lachnospiraceae; genus Faecalimonas. The sequence goes on from JAZNHX010000112.1 coordinate 931, forward strand.
AACTCTAACTCGTGGTGGTCTGTAATACAGATTGTTTTCAGGCCCTTTCGAATCGATGCCTGTATCATTTCCTCCGGCGTACTGTCCGAGTCATATGAAAAACTTGTGTGCATATGATAATCTGCTCTCATCCTATTTATCCCCTATGATGGTGCCGCCACCAAGCACATAGTCGCCATCATAAAATACGACTGCCTGCCCCGGTGTGATGGCTCTCTGCTGTTCCTCAAATATACAGAGAAGTTCATCTTCTCCTGTTTTCTCTATCGTGCACCATGCGCCTTTGTGATTGTATCGAATCTTCGCAAACACACGCATCGGCTCTGTCAAATCCTCAATTGACATAAAATTGAGCTGGTTTGCTCTGACATAATTAGACAAAGAATCCTCGTTTGTTCCAATGACAACCTCATTGGTATCCGGTCTGATTTCGATGACAAACGCCGGATATCCGAGTGCAAGTCCAAGCCCTTTTCTCTGTCCTACTGTATAGTGTGTAATGCCCTTATGTTGTCCTAAAATCTTGCCGTCTAAGGTAACAAAATTTCCTGTTGGAAGTTCTGTCTGCAGGCTATTTTGAATAAATCCTGCATAATCACCGTTCGGCACAAAACAGATATCCTGACTATCCGGCTTATTCGCCACGCGAAGGTTGATTCGCTCCGCAATCTCACGCACCTCGTCTTTGGTGTATTCCCCCACAGGCATCAGTGTGCGTGAAAGCTGTTCCTGTGTCAGATTGTAAAGCGCATAGGTCTGGTCCTTAGCAAGAGTTGCTGAACGTTTCAAAGTATATCTGCCATTCGGAAGTTTCTCAATTCTCGCATAGTGGCCGGTCGCAATATAATCGGTACCAATGTCCATACTTCGCTTGAGGAGTGATTCCCATTTCACATATCGGTTACATGCTATACACGGGTTTGGTGTTCTTCCATGCAAATATTCATCAATAAAATAATCGATGACATGTTCCTTGAATTCCTTCTTGAAGTTCATCACATAGTACGGAATGCCGAGGTCGTTGGCAACTCTTCTGGCATCATCTACAGCAGTAAGTCCACAGCATCCACCATTTTCCTCTTCTACCGCGCGCTCTTCCTCCTGCCAAATCTGCATCGTCACTCCGATGACATCATACCCCTGCTCTTTTAAAAGGTAGGCTGCAACCGATGAGTCTACGCCACCCGACATACCAACGACTACTTTTTTAGTATTCTTCACTTTCCTCTTCCTCATCCTCATGAATATCTGACTTTGGCTTTTCTAAACCTTCAATCTGGATACCATTCTTCTCCGCATAATCCCAAAGGGCCGCATGAATCGCTTCCTCCGCCAAAAGTGAACAGTGTACTTTTACCGGTGGAAGTCCGTCTAACGCCTCCATAACTGCTCGGTTTGTCACTTTCAGTGCCTCATAAATTGATTTCCCTTTTACCAATTCTGTCGCCATGCTGCTGGTTGCAACTGCCGCACCGCATCCAAATGTCTTAAACTTTACATCCTGAATAATCTGATTTTCATCGATATCAAGATAAATTCTCATGATATCGCCACATTTTGCATTTCCTACAGTACCAACTCCGCTGGCACCTTCAATCTCGCCCATATTTCTTGGATTTTGAAAATGGTCCATTACTTTTTCTGTATACATAATTGTCTCTCCTGTTATTTCTGATTTTTCTTTACAAAGTCTTCGTAAAGAGGTGACATATTGCGTAATTTTGTCACAATCTCTTTAATACTCTCTACTACATAATCAATTTCTTCTTTTGTTGTCTCTTCGCTGAGTGTCAGACGAAGCGAACCATGTGCAATCTCATGCGGAAGTCCGATTGCCAAAAGTACATGTGACGGGTCTAAAGAGCCCGATGTACATGCCGAACCACTAGATGCACAGATACCTTTCATATCCAACATAATTAAGAGTGACTCTCCTTCAATAAAACGAAAACTAAAGTTTGCATTGTTCGGAAGACGTTTTTCCGGATGTCCGTTCAGTTTCGTGTACGGAACTTCTTCTAATACACGGCTGATGAGGTAATCTCTAAGTTCTGCTTCTTTCTTCGTACGCTCTTCCATGGTTCGAATCGCACGTGCTGTCGCTGTGCCGATTCCCACGATACCAGGTACATTCTCTGTACCGGCACGACGTTTTCTCTCTTGTCCCCCACCATGTACAAATGAGCGAATCTTCACGCCTTTGCGAATATATAGGAAACCAATTCCTTTCGGTCCATTGAGTTTATGTCCGCTTGCGCTTAGCATATCAATGTTGCATTCATCCACGTTAATCGGCACTTGACCAAATGCCTGCACTGCATCTGTGTGGAACAAAATTCCGTGTTCCTTTGCAATTGCACCGATTTCTTTAATCGGCTCAATGGTTCCGATTTCATTATTTGCAAACATAACGGAAATGAGAATGGTTGTCGGACGAATTGCCGCTTTCAAATCTTCCAATCTCACTATACCATTCTCATCCACATCCAGATAAGTCACTTCAAATCCGTTCTTCTCCAGGTACTCTGTTGTATGGAGAATTGCGTGATGCTCAATCTTCGTTGTGATAATATGATTTCCCTTGTCCTTATATGCTTCAGCCGTTGCTTTCAGTGCCCAGTTATCAGACTCTGAACCTCCTGCTGTAAAATAGATCTCATTTGCTTTTGCGCCCAACGCGTCTGCAATAATTTCTCTCTGCGTGGTAATTGCTTCTTTATTCTTCGAAGCAAAACTATATACACTGGATGGATTGCCATAATTCTCTGTAAAATACGGAAGCATTGCCTCCACTACTTCTCCTGCTACCTTTGTCGTAGCCGCATTGTCTAAATAAATCACTTTATTCATATCTGTTCTCCCTCCACAAGTTGCTTTAAACTTATCTCGTTTACGGTCTGGTTGATGCTTTCATTAATTTTCTGCCACACGTACTTTGTAACGCAACCGCCTGCCGCCTCACAGGAATCTTCCCCGCTAAATGCTGCACACTCCACCGATTCCAGACTTCCTTCTAATGCTCGAAGAACGTCTCCCACGGATATATCACTCATTTCTCTGGCTAAGACATAACCACCGCCGGCACCTCTAATGCTTTTTATAATGCCCGCTTTCTTCAAAAGTGTCATCAGTTGTTCCAGATAACGCTCAGAAATGCCCTGCCTCGTGGCAATACTGTTGATGGAAACCGGTTCTATCTCACTGTACTTTGCAAGATCAATTAACGCTCTCAGACCATACCGTCCTTTTGTCGTTATTTTCAAGTTCTCACCTTCTCTTTTTTAATTCCTAGCATTTTACTAGGATTTGACCTTAGTGTAGAATATCACTGTATTTTTGTTCTGTCAAGGCTCTTCTTCGAATATCTTTAAAAGATAATATCTCTAGGTGAGACCATGTCCAAAAATGCCATAATCAAAGGAACATTTATCTTAACCGTCACCGGTTTTTTAACCCGTTTTATCGGTTTTTTCTTCCGTTCCTTCTTAAGTCATACCTTCGGCGAGGAACAGATGGGACTCTATCAACTCATTTTCCCAATCTATGCACTCTGTTTTTCCCTGTCCTCTGCCGGTATCGAAACTGCCCTGTCCAGATGTGTGGCTCAAAAAATCTCTCTCGGCAAGAAAAAAGAAGCAGATTGTATTCTCTATCAGGCACTTGCAATCTCACTGACTCTCTCCTTAACTCTTGTATTGATTGTGAGAAGATACGCTGCCTTCCTGTCTATATACGTACTTGGCGATTTGCGCTGTGAGGAATTACTTCGAACTCTTGCGTTCGCGCTACCTTTTTCTTCGATTCACAACTGCATCTGTGGCTATTATCTCGGACAAAAAAAGACAAAGATTCCGGCACTCTCTCAGTTGATTGAACAGCTGATACGTGTTGGTACTGTGTATATTGTTTATCAGATGATGGTTCGAAACAACACTCCTGCTTCTATATGGATTGCCGTGCTCGGACTAGTCGTTGGAGAACTGATATCTGCCCTGTACTGTGCGCGATATTTTACCTCACGCCCACACCTTAAGACCACACTGGCTGTCATGTACAAAAACCGGCATCTGAGCAAAGACTTGCTTGTGATGGCAATTCCGCTTACCTCTAGCCGCATTCTTATGAACCTCTTGCAGAGCATTGAAAGTATCTCCATACCTCTTTGCCTGCAAAAATATGGCTACACCAACTCCGAAGCACTCAGCACCTACGGTGTATTGACCGGAATGGCGTTGCCATGTATTATGTTTCCCACAGCCGTGACAAACTCCATATCCACCATGCTTCTTCCCACCGTAGCCGAGATACAGGCAGAGGATGATTTGCTCCGCCTAAAAAAACTAATCCGCCGCGTCATCATTTTCGGATTCGGACTAGGCGCAGTATGTGGAACCGTTTTTCTGCTGCTGGGTTCATTTGCCGGACGAATTCTCTTTGACAGCACACTTGCCGGGAATTTCATACGAACACTGGCATGGATTTGCCCGTTTATGTATATGAACACGACGCTGCTTAGCATCCTTAATGGACTCGGCAAGGCAAACAACTCTTTCATAAATAATGTGTGTGGGCTTGCTGTTCGAATATCCGGTGTGTGGGTCGGAATCGGAATGTTCGGAATGAACGGATATCTGTGGGGCCTCCTGATTAGCCAGTTGCTGGTAAGTCTCCTCTGTATTTCTCAGTTGGGATTGTATATAGAAAAGAGGGAACTGTATTAACTCAGTTCCCTCTGCTATCGTTTTCTCTATAACATTTTAATAATCAGTTTAACAAGTACGGGATTGACGTAGGTTTCGAGTATGATTCCTGCCAAAAACATAACAATTACAAACAGTAATTTCGCCCAGTTCCATCGGCTTCCCGGATATCGAAACCAATACGAGAAAAGTATACTGTACAACATCACATAAAAAATGCCCTGTGGCAAGGTTCCTGCAATACACAGCAAGATGCCTGTGAATCCCAGTTGCATAACTGCCGCTACAGACATCAGGCCGGCAAAGAAACCGCATATGGTAAGGCATACAACCACAAACAACTTCTTCCATCGGAAACACCCAAGAACACAGACTGTAGCGAGAAGTAATGTACGCGCCTTTACCACATACCAGAGATATTTCTCACTGATGATATTGCTCTGCAGATAGCGTTCCAGATTACTTCTTAAAAAGATTTCCGATAATAGCGCACTCTCCCTCGCAACCAGATTCTCATATAGAATTCCAAACAAAAAGCCAACTGCTAAAAATATAATTAGAAGTTGGCCTTTATTCTTGTGCAAACGCATACAGGTACCTCCAAAAACAGATACTTCATTATATGCCTAGACTTTCTATTTATTCTTGTTATTCCTTAGTTCCCGTACTTAACTGCGTAAGCGAGAATGCCCGCAACAGTCTTAGAGTCCTTAATCTCTCCTGAAAATACCATCTTCTTAAGTTCTTCCATGGTATATTCCTCGAGTTCAATAGATTCTTCCTCATCAAATTTCTGTTTGGATGGAACCAGATCCCTTGCAACAAAAATTTCTACCAGTTCATTGGTAAACGCAAGCCAGCTATTAGTAGAAACCAACCACTCTATGTTTTTCGAGCAATATCCCGTCTCTTCCTCAAGTTCTCTTGCAACACATGCTGCTCCAAGTTCACCCTTCTCTAATGCTCCCGCCGGAAGCTCAAGTGTGTATCTATCCAACGCATTGCGCCACTGACGCACCATTAAGATCTTTCCTTCTTCCGTAACCGGAACAACTGCCGCACCCCCGTTGTGATGCACATAATCCCAATTGGATTCACGACCATTTACTTCTACGCGGTCTGTATATACCTTTAAGATTTTGCCCTCATAGGCAAGTGTTCTATCTAAACGTTTGAATGCTCCCATAGAGAATACCCCTTGTTACCCAATATTATATTTCTTGTAATATTGTTCTCTAACCGATTCATCTTTTGCAACAAGTTCAACAACGTTCTGCATCCCTTTTTCAAGTCCTCTTTTGGTCGCCCGTTCTTCTATTAAGTCACTAATATTGCACATAGAATTCGCCCCTTTCTTAACTGTTTCTGTTATACGCATCCCAAATTCTTTTTCTAACTTTTCTTCTTTTTCCTGCACTGTCATTTTTGATGTGAATAGAGTTTCCAACATCTGATGCAAATCACTTCCACCCTCCAGTGCCATATTCATCGTGTCGAAACTCTGTATCTTTCTGTTCTGATACCATTCTAGCACAGTAAAACAATGCGCGCAATATCCATGGATATGTTAGATTGCGTAAATTTACTTTAGGATTTAATGAGTTAGAATCCACTCATAGAAACTCTGATAATGTATCAGGTACTGAATCGCAACTTCACTATACTCCTAATTGACTTTTTCTGCAAGTTTTTGTTGCCCTTCTGGGCAG
>JAZNHX010000113.1:0-7690 GCA_045577115.1 Faecalimonas sp.
TTTTGAGATTTTGGTCTCACATCATTGACTAATGTACAAACAAGTGAATTTCCTTCGATTCATAATTGCGATTATGCAAAAAATGGGTTATACTATATAGATAATGAAAATAATTCCCTAAACAAGAATGGGAAATGTAAAATAAAGGAGCTGAAAATTATGGATTTAATTACAATCAAAGAATTGTACAAAAACCGTGAACAGTATTTTGACAAAGAGGTTACAATCGGTGGCTGGGTAAGAAGCAACCGTGACTCGAAGACATTTGGATTTATCGTGGTAAACGATGGTTCTTATTTCGAGACATTGCAGATTGTTTACAGTGATGCAATGGACAACTTTGCTGAGATTACCAAATTAAATGTTGGCGCAGCGATTATCGTGAAAGGAACCTTAGTTGCGACACCACAGGCGAAACAGCCATTCGAGATTCAGGCGACAGAGTTAGTGATAGAAGGAACATCTACTCCGGATTATCCTCTTCAAAAGAAGCGTCACAGCATTGAATACTTAAGAACAATTGCACATTTACGTCCTAGAACTAACACATTCCAGGCAGTATTCCGTGTACGTTCATTGGCAGCATACGCAATTCACAAGTTCTTCCAGGACAGAGGATTCGTATATGTTAACACACCACTGATTACAGGAAGTGACTGTGAAGGTGCAGGTGAAATGTTCCGTGTTACAACTTTAGACATGGAAAATCTTCCAAAGAATGAAGATGGAACAGTAGACTACACACAAGATTTCTTCAACAAAGAGACAAGCCTTACAGTAAGTGGTCAGTTGAATGGAGAAACATATGCTCAGGCATTTAGAAGCATTTATACATTCGGACCTACATTCCGTGCAGAGAACTCTAACACAACACGCCATGCGGCAGAGTTCTGGATGATTGAGCCTGAGATTGCATTTGCAGACCTTGAAGACAACATGAATCTTGCAGAGTCTATGCTCAAATACATTATTAACTATGTAAGGGAAAATGCGCCGGAAGAGATGAACTTCTTCAACTCATTTGTAGATAAGGGATTATTAGAGCGTCTGAACAACGTTGCAAATTCTGATTTTGCACGTGTGACATATACAGATGCAATTGAAATCTTAGAGAAGAATAACGATAACTTTGATTATAAAGTATCATGGGGTTGTGACCTTCAGACAGAGCATGAGCGCTATCTGACAGAGCAGGTATTCAAACGTCCTGTATTTGTTACAAATTATCCGAAGGATATCAAGGCGTTCTATATGAAGATGAACGATGACAACAAAACAGTTGCAGCAGTTGACTGTCTGGTACCGGGAATCGGTGAGATTATCGGTGGAAGCCAGAGAGAGGATGACTACGATAAGCTTCTTGCTCGTATGAATGAGATGGGACTTAATCCGGAAGATTACGGATTCTATCTTGACCTCAGAAAATATGGTTCTACGAGACATGCAGGTTTTGGACTTGGATTTGAGCGTTGCGTAATGTATTTGACAGGAATGTCTAACATCCGCGATGTAATCCCATTCCCAAGAACAGTTAATAACTGCGAATTATAGGAGACCAGGGCGTGGGGAATATTTTTTCCACGCCTTTTGTAATGAAACAAGTATGCAAATAGGAGGTAACACATGGAATTTATAATTATTGCGCTACTATTAATTGCAATTATTATTGAAATTGTAATCCTTACAAAGGCAAACGCAAAAAAAGAAGATAAGAGTGAATTGCTTCTAGATAGTTTAAAAGACATGAAGAAAGATCAGGACACCTTAAAAATAGATGTCATCAAAGAGATTTCCGAAGGACAATTTAAGAATCAGGAGACGATTCGCAGAAGTCTGATGGAGATGCAGGAGTCCACAGAGAAACGACTTCTTGCAAACAGCAATACTGTGAACAAATCTATCTCTGAAGGACTTAGCACCATTCAGGAAGCAACTGACCGCAAACTTACGGAGATTCAAAAAAATGTGGATGCCAAATTGGATAAGAATCTGAATGAGCGCTTGGATGAGAGCTTTAAACAGGTCGGAGAGCGTTTGGAGTCATTGTATAAGAGTCTCGGAGAATTGAAGAGTTTGGAGAGTGGCGTGGTGAATCTTAACAAGACGCTTTCCAATGTCAAGGCGAGAGGTGTATATGGTGAGATGGCACTGGAAAATATTCTTGCCAATATTCTTGATAACAGTCAATACGATACGAATGTGGCAACAAAGCCGCGAAGTGCAGAGAGAGTAGAATTTGCAGTCAAGATTCCGGATAAAGATAATAAAGGATTTATCTATCTGCCAATCGACTCCAAGTTTCCGGCAGATATCTATGGCAAGGTGCTAGAGGCGGCCGAGAATGCAGATACAGTGGCGTTGAAACTTGCGATTACAGAGTTAAAGACACGCATCAAAAAGGAAGCACTTACGATTCGCGATAAGTACATAGCACCACCGCATACAACGGATTTTGCGATTATGTTCTTACCGACTGAGGGGCTTTATTCAGAGGTGCTTCGCATCGATGGTCTCGTGGAAGAATGTCAGGAAAAATGTAAGATTGTGATAGCAGGACCGACAACATTGACCGCACTTTTGAATAGTTTGTCCGTGGGATTTAAATATTTAACTGTGAATAAGAAGTCAGAGGAGATTATGAAGCTTCTTGGCAATTTCAAAGGACAGTTTGAGAAGTTCAATGATCTAATTACGAGAACACAGAATCGCATCTCTGATGCACAGAAGGCGGCAGACCAATTGAGAGACAGAAGTTCTATGATTCAGAAGAAACTAGATAAAGTGGAACTTGTTTCTTATCAAGAGGCAGAGGATATTATTTCTCTACCTGAGGATATGGACTGATAAATGCAAAAAGAGACTTCCGATTATCGTGATATTCATCATGAGTCGGAAGTCTTTTTAGTTCGGAAATAATAATCTGTTAGATTTTCTCACCGTTATTGAATTTTTTAACAATGTTTTGAATTCTTGCACTTGGATTCAGAATCTCACTGATAGAACCATCGTGGTTCAAAGTATCAATGATAAGTGCAATATATTTGCTGAGATCACAGTTGATATACCACTCTCTCTGAAGGAGTTCAGGTGTCTGGTAAATCAGGTTTGTAGTGAGTACACCGTGAAGAATACCTTCTTCGTAAGCTTTGTCAAACTTCTCAAGACCGTTTGTAAAGAGCCCGAAAGTAGAAGCACAGAAGATGCGGTTTGCTTTACGCTCTTTTAACTGTTTTGCGACATCGAGCATGCTGTCTCCGGAAGAAATCATATCGTCAATAATGATTACGTCTTTGCCTTCTACAGAAGACCCTAAGAATTCATGAGCAACAATCGGGTTGCGTCCGTCTACAATTCTAGAATAGTCACGACGTTTGTAGAACATTCCCATATCAATACCAAGTACGTTGGCCATATATACGGCACGTTCTGTTGCGCCTTCATCAGGGCTGATTGCCATCAGATGGTCGCTGTCAATCTTTAGGTCGGAATGCTTGCGAAGCAGACCTTTGATAAATTGATATGTCGGACGAACCGTTTCAAACCCATGGAGCGGAATTGCATTCTGTACACGTGGGTCATGTGCGTCAAAAGTGATGATGTTGTCTACACCCATGCGAACCAATTCTTGAAGTGCAAGTGCACAGTCGAGAGATTCTCTGGAACTTCTCTTGTGCTGTCTGCTTTCGTACAAGAACGGCATAATTACGTTAATGCGACGTGCTTTTCCGCCGATTGCAGCAATCACTCTCTTTAAGTTTTGGTAATGGTCATCTGGAGACATGCAGTTTACATGTCCTGATAAAGAGTAGGTAATATTGTAGTTACATACGTCTACCATAATGTAAATGTCTTTACCCCTTACAGATTCGTTGATAATTCCTTTTGCTTCGCCGGAACCAAAGCGCGGGACCTTAGCATCCACAATATAAGAATCCTTTACATAGTCATCGAGAAGAATCACGGCCGAATCGTTTTCAGCAGCTTCTTTTCTCCATTTTACAAGATAGTTATCAACTTTCTTTCCTAATTCTTGGCACCCGTTAACTGGAATAAATCCAAGAGGTCCTACCGGAATGTTTTCAAATGTGCGTTCTGTGCGGTGTAGCATTACATTTCCTCCATATTCATTAGTTTTTTCTTGATGCGAATATCATCGCCTGTTAATTTTAACATGGTATAATTGCTTGTAATTCGAGAGAAAATTCTCTCGGAATATATTTCAACCAGAGCATCTAACGAAAGATTCGTTGAGATGATGGTCGGTTTCTGACTCAATAAGCGTTCGTTTAAGCAAAGGAACAACTGAGAGACTGTAAGGGAATTCACCAATTCTGTTCCCAAATCATCTATAATGAGCAAGTCACAATTAAATAGATGTTTTCCAATCTTTTCTGCCTGTTCATCCTTGTCAAATCTTCCCTTTGTAAGTGTATCAAATAGTTGATAAGATGACAAGTATACAACAGAATTTGATTGGTCAATTAACTCTTTTGCTATGCAATTGGATAGAAATGTTTTTCCGACACCTGGGTCGCCGTAAAAGAACAGGTTGTGAAAATCTTTTCCAAACGTATCCACAAATCTGCGGGCTTCCTCATAAGCGTTCTGTATTGTGGCTAAAGAAGAATATCCTGTCTCAGGGTCGATATAATTCGGAGAGTAATATGAGAAAGAAAAAGTATCGAAATTCTCTCTCTGTAAAACGTGTTTCAGATTAGATTGCTCATACAGCATATCAATAATCATGTTCTGAAAACAGTGACACTTTTCATTTCCAATATAGCCTGTGTCTTTGCAATCAGTACATTCATAGTGCATATCCAAGTAATTGGCAGGAAAACCACCTGAAGCCAAAAGGGCGTTACATTCATCGGAGAGGTCTTTGATCTGAAGCTTGAGTTGTGTAAGAGCACTCTCATCCCCTTCTAATAGTTTGTGGGCTTGTCCTACGCTGAGCTCGGAGATTGCATCGTGAAGTTCCTTCAGTTTCGGTAACTTCTCATATGCATCGGCATAGCGCTTTTCCAATTCCTTTCGATTATAAAGTTGTTTTTGTTCGTAAGTACGCATAATCAGATCGTACTGTGAATTATTTAAAACCACGACAAAATCCCCTTTTATCTGTTGATGTTAAGAAGTTGCTGTTCTAAAGATTTCATATCATAAGAACGTCCTTCAAAATTGTTGAAACGTGTCTTCGAAGGTGTTTTCACAGTTGTCTTTCTAGAGTTTGTTTTCTGTTGTTGAAATGTAATATCTAAATGGGTGATATCTGTCAGGTTGGTCACGCCATTTGTATTCCAGTTCTTTAAAATGGAATCCGTATATTTGAAATCTGGCTTATGTGTATTGGCAATCGTGCGGTTGCACGCTTCTATAACAACCTCCAGTGAAAAATGATATTCCTCCAGCCATTTCTTCATATATTCCATCTCCACCGGTGCAGGATTTCTTCCCTTAATGCCGAATGCATTTAAGATAGAAAAGTAGTTTTTGTTATAATTGGAGGTATTTAATTTTGCATCCTCGACAGTTGAAATGCCGGCATCTGACCAAGACAGAGCAACGGATTCTATGTAACGAAAGGTACGGTGGCCATTTTCCACGCAGTATTCAATGAGATATTCAATCAAATCTGTGGAGAAGCCTAGGGTGTCAAAAAAGTAGTTGATTTTCTTAATTTCTGATACCGTCAGTGGCTTGCCCAGATACTGTTCTGCTACAAAATACAATTGACACAAATCTTCCTGACTCTTGGCTGTTTTCTTTGTGCCTTTAGAAGGAACGGAATTTACGGTTGTCGGTTTTGGCACAGCATTACCGATTGCGAGTCCGCAGATATTACCTGCCTCGTCATAATCAATCTTCAGAAGACCTTCTTCTGACCAGTGCGTAAATGCGCGCAAAATATCCTTTTCCGTACAATCTAGACAGTCTGCCAACCCGCAGATGGACAGATTCCTGCTATTTTCATTCAAATGACGCAACAAGAGTAAGTATACCTTCACATACTCTCCATTTGCTTTTGCCATATAATGATCTATAAAATCGTTTTCCACAATCGTAGTGTTGCCTTGAAAACGGTTCTTTAACGTCAGTGTTCTTGTCATGATACTACCACCTTTTATCTAACTCAGTATTGGTAGTATAGCACTAGTGGAGACAAGGACAAAGTTTTTTTTCGTGGATATCTCGACTTTTTTGTGGATAACAAAAATGTGGATAATGTGGATAACTCTTAACGAAGGAGCGAATCCCCAATGTTTACAACGTCTCCGGCCCCCATAGTTATCAACACGTCACCGTGGATACATTTTTCGAGCGCAAATTTTTCTATCGCTTCAAAGCTTGACAAGTAGTAAGCGTCAGCCCCCAATTTTTTTAATTCCTCTGCAAGTGCTTCTGATGACATTCCAAGCGTGTCTGTCTCGCGAGCAGCATAGATGTCTGCAAGGATTACGTGGTCAGCAAGAGAGAGTGCCTTTGCAAACTCATGGAAGAACGCTTTGGTTCTTGTGTATGTGTGTGGCTGGAAAATGCACCAGATCTCACGATGTGGATAGTTTCTTACTGAAGTCAAGGTTGCCTTGATCTCTGTCGGGTGATGTGCATAGTCATCAATAATGGTGATGCCATTCACCTCGCCTTTATACTGGAATCGGCGGTCTGTTCCGGTAAATGAAAGAATCCCCTTTTGAATGGTTTCCAAATCAATGTCCAATTGGTCTGCAACAGCAATTACAGAGAGAGCATTGGAAACATTATGATTCCCGGCAACAGAGAGTTTTATTCGTCCAACATATTCTCCAAATTTTATCAAATCAAAGGATGCATTTCCAAAATCATCAAACTCAATATTAGAGGCAGAGTAATCGGCCACCTGCTTTTCAGAGTAAGTAATCACTTTGCAGTTAAGTCCATCTGTGATTGCTTCCATCTTTTCTATATTTTTATTAATAATCAATGCCCCGTCTTCCGGAAGAAGTGCTGCAAAGCGATGGAAGGACAGGCGAATATCATCGATGTCCTTGAAGAAATCCATATGGTCTTCTTCGACATTCAAAATTACGCTGATCTTTGGAAAAAAATCCAAAAAACTGTTGGTGTATTCACAAGCCTCTGTTACAAACACATCGGATGCTCCTACCCGAATATTTCCGCCGATTGCTTTTAAAATTCCGCCTACGGAGATAGTAGGGTCCTTTTTGGCTGCAAGCAGAACATGAGACATCATGGATGTTGTCGTAGTCTTGCCATGTGTACCGGAGATGGCGATTGGAGTCTTGTAGTTTTTCATAAGCTGCCCCAGAAGTTCTGCACGCGTGAGAGTTGGAAGATTTTTCTTTCTAACTTCTATGAATTCCGGGTTATCTTCATGAATGGCTGCTGTGTACACGACCACGTCAATGCCGGCAATCACATTTTCCGTCTTCTGCGGATAGAAAATAGTTGCGCCCAATGAGGATAGATGCTCTGTCAGTTCAGATGGTTTTGAATCAGAACCTGAGATTGTGAAATCTTCCTTTAATAATATTTCTGCAAGTCCGCTCATGCTGATTCCACCAATGCCGATGAAATGAACATGTATCGGTTTTTTAAAATCAATATGATACATAAAAGACACTTCCCAATTAAAAATATTTCATAAAAATTTGTTACTTATGTATATTATATACAGATATAAAGAAAA
>JAZNHX010000114.1:0-5462 GCA_045577115.1 Faecalimonas sp.
CAAACCCCGGTGGCAGAGAGGGAAGTATATGGAAGAAAAAAACCAAAAAATGGAGGAAAAAGAAATGAACGTTATTTCAATGAAACAATTATTAGAAGCAGGTGTTCACTTTGGACATCAAACAAGAAGATGGAACCCTAAGATGGCTGAGTACATCTACACAGAGAGAAATGGTATTCACATTATCGACTTACAGAAATCTGTAGGAAAAGTAGATGAAGCTTACAAAGCAATCTTTGATGTGGCTGCTGAAGGTGGCACAATTCTTTTTGTAGGAACTAAGAAACAGGCTCAGGATGCTATTAAGACAGAGGCAGAGCGTTGTGGAATGTTCTATGTAAACGAGAGATGGTTAGGTGGTATGTTGACTAACTTCAAAACTATCCAAGGTAGAATCAACCGCTTAAAAGATATCGAAAGAATGTCAGAAGACGGAACATTCGATGTTTTACCTAAGAAAGAAGTTATTGCACTTAAGAAAGAGTGGGAAAAACTTGAAAAGAACTTAGGTGGAATCAAAGAAATGAAGAAAATTCCGGATGCTATCTTCGTAGTAGATCCTAAGAAAGAAAGAATCTGTATCCAAGAAGCTCACACACTTGGAATTCCACTTATCGGTATCGCTGATACTAACTGCGATCCGGAAGAATTAGATTTCGTTATTCCAGGTAACGATGATGCTATCAGAGCAGTAAAATTGATCGTTGCTAAGATGGCAGACGCTGTAATCGAAGCTAACCAAGGTGAAACAGCGGTTGAAGCTGTATGCGAGGAAGTAGCTGAAGAAGCAGTAGAAGAAGTAGAAGTAGCTGAAGAAGCTTAAGATTTCAAACATGAATGCTTCAGCCTGGATTGGGTTGAAGCATTTTTCAAAAACACAAGTATGGAGGAAATAATCATGGCAATTACAGCAAGTATGGTAAAAGAATTAAGAGAAATGACAGGCGCAGGAATGATGGACTGTAAAAAAGCTCTTACAGAAACAAACGGAGATATGGATGCAGCTGTTGAAGTATTAAAGAAAAGCGGTGCAGCTAAAATGGCAAAGAAAGCTTCTCGTATTGCAGCTGAAGGTATCACACGTGTTGCATTTAATAACAATGAAGTAGTTGTTGCAGAAGTTAACTCTGAAACAGACTTCGTTGCAAAGAACGAAATATTCCAAACTTTTGTACAGTTAGTAGCTGACACAGCACTTGTTTCTGGCTTAAATGGTGGTAAGAACGGTGAAGATGTAGAAGCTCTTCTTGAAATGAATGGTCTTAAGGACGAATTAATTGAAAAAACTGCTACAATTGGAGAAAAATTATCTGTACGTAGATTTGAAAAAGTTTCTGGAGAATGTGTAGCTAGCTACCTTCATGCAGGTGGTAAGATTGGTGTAATCATTGCAGCAGATGGCGCAACAGATGTAAAAGAAGCACTTACAAACGTTGCTATGCAAGTTGCAGCTATGAAACCAGAATACATCAGCAGAAATGATATTGATGAAGCAAGCCTTGCAAAAATCAAAGAAATCACTGTTGAATCTTCATTAAACGATCCAGCAAATCTTCCGAAGCCAGTTTTAGTTGCTTTAATCGACAAAGCTTGTTCAGAAAAACTTTGGAGCGATGCAGACATTGCTACTTATGAAGAACAAAAGAATAACAAATATTTATTCAACTTCCTTTCAGACGAAGCAAAAGCTACACTTGTATCATTAGCCATGGCAGACAAAGAAAACATCATGGCAAACAAGATTTTTGCTGGTGCAATCGAAGGTCGTGTTGCTAAACAATTAAAAGATATCTGCTTATTAGATCAGACTTATGTAAGAGCAGAAGATGGAAAACAAACTGTTGCTGCATACCTTAAGTCTGTAAACAGCGCTCTTGTAATCAAGAACGTAGTTCGTTTCGAAGTAGGCGAAGGTATGGAAAAGAAAGTTGATGACTTTGCAGCAGAAGTTGCAGCTCAGGCAGGAAACTAATTTCAATAACTTGACGTTAACTCCTTGGGACAACCCCAGGGAGTTTTTATTTTTAAAATATGATTATGAAAAAAATATTAAATATTCATAACACCCTTGGTTCAGTGGTAATTATGGAGTATAATGGCAAAGTCAATAATATTTTTAGAGGTGTAGAACATCTATGTTACAGATTAAAAACATATCAAAACAATACAAAACAGGAGACTTGATTCAGGATGCATTGAAGGATGTCAGTCTGAATCTGCGCGACAATGAGTTCGTTTCTATCTTAGGACCTTCTGGTTCAGGAAAGACAACACTCCTTAATATTATCGGCGGCTTAGATCGCTATGACAGCGGTGACCTTATTATCAACAATGTATCTACCGTTGAATACCAAGATAGAGATTGGGATTCCTATCGCAATCACACGATTGGTTTCGTATTTCAAAGCTACAACCTGATTCCACATCAGACCGTTCTTGCGAATGTGGAATTGGCGCTTACAATTGGAGGTATCTCTAAAAAGGAGCGCAGACAGCGCGCACTGAAAGCATTGGAGGAGGTAGGTCTTCGCGAGCAGGCACATAAGAAACCAAACCAAATGTCCGGTGGGCAGATGCAACGAGTGGCGATTGCCAGAGCACTTGTAAATAATCCGGATATTCTGCTTGCTGATGAACCAACAGGTGCGCTTGATACAGAGACGAGTGTACAGGTTATGGAACTGCTTAAAAAAGTGGCAAATGACAGACTGGTTATTATGGTTACGCACAATCCGGAATTGGCAGAAGAATATTCTACTCGTATTGTGCGATTGAAGGATGGGGAGATTATCAATGATACAGACCCTTTTGTGCCGTCGCAAGAGGATGTTACTCCGCCGGAGCATAGAAATCTTGGCAAGGCATCCATGTCTATCATGACAGCGTTATCGCTTAGCTTTAATAATCTGTTGACAAAAAAGGGTCGCACGATTCTGACTGCTTTTGCAGGCTCGATTGGAATCATCGGCATTGCACTTATTTTATCTTTGTCAACAGGATTTCAAAATTATATCGATCAGATACAGGAAGATACCCTGACGTCATATCCATTGACGCTTACCGCTGAGACGGCAGACACAACATCTATGTTGCTCTCAATGGTTTCAGAGAGTGGTGGTGCACAAGAGGATGATGTGGTCAAAGAGCAAAAATTCATCAGCAGTATGCTGACATCAATCGGAAAGAATGATTTATCTCTTTTCAAAAAACACTTAGAGCGGAATTCAAAGACGGTAGATGAACTTGTATCAATTGTTGAATATCAGTATAATATTTCACCGTTGATTTACACCGTTAATAGTGAGCAGAAGATTACCCAATTAAATCCGAGTACCGTGCTTACATCGATGGGCATGAGTTCCAGTATGAGTTCTATGTCACCTATGTCTACCGCTATTTTTAACGAAATGTTAGACGACAGATCGACTCTGGAATCACAGTATGATGTGCTAGCAGGAAGATGGCCAGAAAAATTTGATGAGATGATATTGGTGCTTTCGGCACCAAATGCCATGCCGGATATGCTGGTTTATGGATTGGGACTTCGTGACGAAAATAAGCTAATCGATATGATGGCAAAGTTAATGTCAGGGGAAAAGGTGGAAGATACGAGTGAAGCTTTATCATTTACCTATGAGGATTTAATGAGTCTTCCGCTGAAACTAGTAGATGCAACAGCAACTTATAAATATAACGAGGACTACAACATCTATGAGGATATGACCAAGGATGATACCTTCATGCAGAAGGTGTATGATGATGCGGTAGAACTTAAAATTGTTGGAATTGTCTGTGCAAACGAGAACTCAACTTCGTCTGTTCTTTCACCGGGAATCGCTTATACGAAGGAACTCACAGAGTATGTGATCAAAAAGGCCTCCGAGTCTGAGATTGTGCAAAAACAGAAGACAAAGCGTGATGTAGATGTTTTTAGCGGAAAACGTTTTGATGACAAGAGTGAAGAAGCCGGTCTTGATTTTGAGGATATGATATCGATAGATACAGAGATGTTGTCAGATGCATTTGGGATCAAAATGGACCAGAAGGATATCGCAGGCATGACGGAGGGTTACATGGCGGAGATTTCTGCTTCTATCACCACAGACACAAAAGAGGCAGAAGAGGCATTTTCAAAGACACTTGTGACATTTGCAACGGATATGTTAAATGGATATATAGTCAAAAATGTAGTTCCTGAGATTAATATAGGTCCAATTACAATACGTGATGCTGCGAGTGTAAAATTGAGTGATGTAGAAAATGTAGTCAATACATTTATGAATATGGAAACGACGCAGCAAGCACTTACAACATTAGAGAGTAGCTATGTTGTTCCTAAAGCGACGTTCCAATCTATGTATACAGAACTGTTAAAGGGATTTTTGCAAGGGTATATTCAGATGACAACATTTACTCCAAATGCGGAAGACCCGATTGCATTTTTAAAACAGGAGAATGTATCGACGATAGTTTCATCTTGCGTTGCGCAGGATACGGTTGCCACCGTGGTTGAAAAAATGGGAGCAGCCATGACAGAAGCAGTGATGCAAAAAAACATTCTCACAAAAGTGGGTGAACTCTCTGCTTCGCTTATGGGAACGCTTGCAAATTCGTTTAATGTAGACCAAGACAAGATTGCAGGAGCCTTCAAATTCGATATGAGCGAAGAAGAACTTGCACGTATCATGTCTGCCATGACGGCGAACAAGGTGGAGAAGACTGCGGATACGAACCTTGCTGCATTGGGATATCAGGATATCGAAAGTCCATCTGCGATTTCGCTATACTTTGTAGATTTTGAAGCAAAGGAAGCGTTCCTTGATTTCTTGGATGAATATAATGCTAAGATGGAAAAAGAGGATGAAGAAAAGGTGATTAACTACACCGATATTACAGGAATCCTGATGTCGTCAGTCAAGACAATTGTAGACAGTGTAAGTTATGTATTGATTGCATTTGTAAGCATCTCCTTAATCGTTTCATCGATTATGATTGGTATCATCACTTATATTTCGGTGTTAGAACGCACCAAGGAGATTGGCGTGCTCAGAGCTATCGGGGCATCTAAGAAGAATATTTCTTCAATCTTTAACGCTGAGACATTTATTGTAGGTTTGTTTGCCGGTTTACTTGGTATTGCAATTACAATACTCCTTAACATACCGATTAATTCTATTATTCATAACCTGACCGGAAATACGGCGATTAACGCGATGCTTCCGACTAACAGTGCAATTATATTGGTTGTTTTAAGTGTTCTTCTGACCTTGATAGGTGGATTGATTCCGTCGAAACAGGCAGCGAAGAAAGACCCGGTATTGGCACTTCGAAGTGAATAAGAATATAACAAAGGGGCTGTCGGGAAATAGATAGCTTAGCATAATGGGGAAGGAATAACTCGTGCGAGTTATTCCTTCCCCAAAACTTTGTCCTAAAAAGAGAAAAAAGATGGTTAAACAACC
>JAZNHX010000115.1:0-10204 GCA_045577115.1 Faecalimonas sp.
ATAATTTTCTTGGCGAAGCGAAGCTGAGGTTAGAAAATTAGCCGTTCTTCGAACGAATGTGAGAAGAACTTCAATATGATCCAATAGGGTCCGGTCTTAGGGCTGGACCCTTATTTAGTAGAAAAAGGAGGCATATCAAAATGCTTAACAAAAAATCAGTAGATGATATCAATGTAAAAGGTCTTAAAGTTCTCGTTAGATGTGACTTTAACGTACCAATGGTTGATGGAAAAATCACAGACGAAAACCGTCTTGTTGCAGCTCTTCCAACAATCAAAAAACTTATCGCAGACGGCGGAAAAGTAATCCTTTGCTCACACATGGGTAAACCAAAAGGAGAACCAAAACCGGAATTATCTTTGGCACCTGTAGCAGCGAGATTATCTGAATTATTAGGACAGGAAGTAAAATTCGCAGCAGACGCTACAGTTGTTGGTGATAATGCAAAAGCAGCAGTTGCAGCAATGAAAGACGGCGAAGTGGTTCTTCTTGAAAACACTCGTTACAGAGCAGAAGAGACAAAGAATGGAGAAGCATTTAGCAAAGAATTAGCTTCACTTTGTGATGTATTTGTAAACGACGCATTTGGTACAGCTCACAGAGCACACTGCTCAAACGTTGGTGTAACAGAATATGTTGACATAGCAGCAGTTGGATACCTTATGCAAAAAGAAATTGATTTCTTGGGAAATGCAGTTAACAATCCGGAAAGACCATTCGTAGCTATCCTTGGTGGCTCAAAAGTATCAAGCAAGATTTCTGTTATTGAGAACTTACTTGACAAAGTAGACACACTTATTATCGGTGGTGGTATGGCTTACACATTTGCAAAAGCTTTAGGAGGAAATGTTGGTAACTCATTACTTGAAGCTGATTACTGTGAATACGCACTTAACATGCTCAAAAAAGCAGAAGAAAAGGGCGTAAAATTATTACTTCCATTAGATAACGTAGTTGCTGATGATTTCTCTAACGATGCAAACACACAGATAGTTGCAACAGGAGAGATTCCAGACGGTTGGGAAGGTCTTGATATCGGACCTAAGACAGCAGCTCTTTACGCTGAGACAGTTAAGACTGCTAAGACAGTTGTTTGGAACGGACCAATGGGATGTTTCGAAATGCCAAACTTCGCAGCAGGTACAGAGGCAGTTGCAAAAGCACTTGCTGATACAGACGCTGTAACCATCATCGGTGGCGGTGACTCTGCGGCAGCTGTTAACCAATTAGGCTACGGCGACAAGATGACACACATTTCTACAGGTGGTGGAGCTTCACTTGAATTCTTAGAAGGAAAAGAATTACCGGGTGTAGCAGCAGCTAATGATAAGTAAAAAGCTTAGCGAAATCAAGCGTAAGCGCAGATTGAGGTTAGCGTTTACTTAGTTCGCCGTACTTAGCGAGGGACGAGCTCTAGGGAGGCGAACATACCCGTATTATTTAGGAGGAAATTATAACATGGCAAGAAGAAAAATTATTGCCGGCAACTGGAAAATGAACAAAACTCCAAGCCAGGCAGTAGAATTAATCAATGAATTAAAACCATTAGTAGCAACAGAAGATGCTGACGTAGTATTCTGCGTACCTGCTATCTGCATTATTCCTGCAATGGAAGCAGCAAAAGGCAGTAACATCTGCATCGGTGCTGAAAATATGTACTACGAAGAAAGCGGAGCATACACAGGAGAAATCGCTCCAAACATGCTTACAGACGTAGGAGTAAAATACGTTATCATCGGACACTCAGAGAGAAGAGAATACTTCGCTGAGACAGATGAAACAGTAAATAAGAAAGTGAAAAAAGCTTTCGAACATGGTATTACACCAATCGTTTGCTGTGGTGAGACATTAACACAGAGAGAACAAGGTGTTACAATCGATTTCATCCGTCAGCAAATCAAGATTGCTTTCTTGGATGTAACAGCAGATCAGGCTAAGACAGCAGTTATCGCTTACGAACCAATTTGGGCAATCGGAACAGGTAAAGTAGCTACAACAGAGCAGGCTCAAGAAGTTTGCGCAGCTATCCGTGCTTGTATCGCAGAAATCTATGACGAAGCAACAGCAGAAGCAATCCGTATCCAATACGGCGGATCTGTTTCGGCAGCAAGTGCTCCTGAATTGTTCGCACAGCCAGACATCGACGGTGGTCTTGTTGGTGGTGCAGCACTTAAGCCAGACTTTGGTAAGATTGTAAATTGGAGATAAAAAGATGAGTAAAAAACCAACCGTTTTAATGATTTTGGATGGATATGGATTGAACGACAAGTGTGAGGCAAACGCAGTATGCGAAGCAAAGACACCTGTTATGGATAAATTGATGGCAGAATGTCCGTTTGTAAAAGGAAATGCAAGTGGCATGGCAGTAGGTCTTCCGGATGGACAGATGGGGAACTCTGAAGTGGGTCATCTCAACATGGGTGCAGGACGCATTGTATATCAGGATTTGACAAAGATTACAAAAGCGATTCAAGATGGAGACTTCTTTGAAAACGAAGCTCTTCTTGCAGCATGCGAAAACGTAAAGAAGAATGACTCTGCACTTCATATGTTTGGTCTTGTATCAGATGGTGGAGTTCACAGTCACAACACACACATTTACGGTTTGTTAGAATTGGCAAAACGCCAAGGTATCGAAAAAGTATATGTGCACTGTTTCTTGGACGGACGTGACACACCTCCGGCATCAGGAAAAGACTTTGTACAGGAATTAGTAGATAAGATGGCAGAAATCGGTGTTGGTGAAGTGGCAACTGTTATGGGACGTTACTACGCAATGGACCGTGACAACCGTTGGGAACGTGTGGAATTAGCTTATAAGGCGATGGTAAAAGGAGAAGGCGAAACAGGCTGCTGTGGACCATGTGCAATCCAAGAGTCTTATGACAATGATAAAACAGACGAGTTCGTTCTTCCAACTGTTATTATGAAGGACGGTGCGCCGGTAGCAACCATCAAAGACAACGATTCCATCATTTTCTTCAACTTTAGACCTGACAGAGCAAGAGAAATCACAAGAGTATTCTGTGATGACGAGTTCACAGGTTTTGACAGAGGAGAAAGAGTGAAGACTACTTATGTATGCTTCACAGAGTATGATGTGACAATTGAAAATAAAGATGTTGCATTCAGAAAGACAGAGATTACGAATACATTTGGAGAGTTCCTTGCAGCAAATGGTCTCAAGCAGGCGAGAATTGCTGAGACAGAGAAATATGCTCACGTAACATTCTTCTTCAATGGTGGAGTGGAAGAGCCAAACGAAGGCGAAGACAGAATCCTTGTAAAATCGCCAAAAGTTGCAACTTATGACTTACAACCGGAGATGAGTGCTTTCGAAGTTTGCGACAAATTAGTGGAAGCAATCAAATCCGACAAATATGATGTGATTATCATCAACTTTGCAAACCCTGATATGGTTGGACATACCGGTGTAGAGGAAGCGGCAATCAAGGCCGTGGAAGCTGTGGATACATGCGTTGGCAGAGCAGTGGAAGCACTCAAAGAAGTGGATGGACAGATGTTCATCTGTGCTGACCATGGTAATGCAGAACAATTATTGGATTACGAGACAGGTGCTCCATTCACAGCACATACAACGAATCCGGTTCCATTTATCTTAGTAAATGCAGACCCTGCATACAGCTTGAAAGAGGGTGGATGTCTTGCGGATATCGCACCAACTCTCATTGAATTGATGGGAATGGAACAACCAAAAGAGATGTCAGGAACATCCTTGTTGGTAAAATAAATACAGAGATTAGAAAAGGACTCCGAGGTAAAAATCGGAGTCCTTGTTGTATCATATGTATTTTTATTGTAAATTCAATTTTCGGAGGCAATAACTACCCTTGCTTTTTCGGTAGGTCCTCCTTATAATCTTATTGCCAAGTAAATAGGTGATGACATAACCGACAATCAGATTTACTACATAATTGATCGTGAAATTGGATGCACGCATGATTTTCCACAAGAGAATGATTTCACCAATAGAGTATCCCTCTAGTTTTGCGGCGTCCATAATTGCCC
Source organism: Faecalimonas sp. (assembly GCA_045577115.1). Lineage (GTDB taxonomy): Bacteria > Bacillota > Clostridia > Lachnospirales > Lachnospiraceae > Faecalimonas. The sequence continues at coordinate 4,030 of JAZNHX010000115.1, forward strand.
ATGACCATGAGAGATGGTTTCCAAGGAAAATCGCAATAAAGGCAATTATGTTTGAGATGGCAAAGCCTTTCTTATCGATTCGAATGCCAAACGTTTCGTAGCCCTTGTATGACAAAAACAAGATGGCAATACCGGCAAGACTTGCTAGCAGGTTATTGGCAGACAGAACTACCCATGTGATAAGACCAATCAGAGAACCTCCTATGGCACCTAGGGAGCCGGTAAGCGGATTACTTGTAATCTCGTTTAGTTCTATTTGTTTCTCTTTGAATTCCTTTTCGATGTCAACCACGCATTCCTCACATAAGTAATGGTGGTAGCTTGACACTTCATAACAGTCAATTTTTCCATCGTTATCTCCGCAATTGATACAACCAGTCACATACCTACAACCAAGGAGATGTCTGATTACCGGTTCAATCGAATCGTTCAAAACAGAAGGCGTCAGTTTCTTTGGTTTTGGCTCAATGATTCTGAGCTTGATAGTATGCTGCTTAGCCTCTGCCTTTGAGAGATACTGCGTGGCCTTCTCATGCTCCTTTAAGAAGGATTCAAACTGCGCTTTTCCCGGCAGATTATCAAAGGTAGCATGAATATAGACAATATATACTGGTGGTTTATAATCAATTGTTATGTAATAACCTTTGTATGGTCCGGCAAGATAATTCTTGTGGTAGCTCAAAGCACCGGATAGTACTTGCTCGTTCATTTTTCTGCTTATCATGTGTTATACCTCGTACAATTAAAAATGTGTGGCATTTGCAATTATACATTTTCGTCTTCCAACTTGCAGAAACGCTGATAACATTCTGTGTAATCGGTTCCTGATGGAAGATATGTTTTATGTATTGCAACTGCTTTTTTGCAAGCTTCTTCTACGTTTTTGTAGAGGCCTGCAGCGACACCTGCAAGGATTGCAGAGCCAAGACAAGCAGTTTCCTTATTCTTCAGGGTGACAATCTTTTTGTCGCACATATCTGATTTGATTTGTAACCATACATCACTGTTGGCACCGCCTCCCATGGAGCGGATTTCTTTACAGTCAACTCCAAGATAATCTATATAGCTCTTTAGCATGGAAGATACGGACTCCATGATGCTTCGAACGAAATGTCCACGAGTATGTTCCAGAGTCAAACCGTGGAAGATACCTCTTGCATCCGGGTTGTACTTCGGCATGGTTGAGCCACAAAGATAAGGAAGGAAGGTAAGACCGTTGCTTCCTGCATCTGTTTTTTCTGCGAGGTTATTCAAATCATCGAAAGAGTAGTCTTCGCATAAGTTGTTCTTAAACCATTTGAGCGCCATTCCTGCAGTAGCAGAGAAGATGAGCAGTGCGTAGTTTCCATCATAGTTCATATGACATGGAATCTTGCTTCCTGCCACATATTTCGGAGCCTTGTCTGTCGGAACAAAGACTGCCATTGTAGTTCCTGTCATTTCGCTTACGATGCCCGGTTTCACAACACCGGCACCGATCGCACCGGCAACCTGGTCCATCGCGCTTGTTGCGACTTTCATTCCTTTGTATTCTCCAACGAATTCACCGCTGTTTAATAATTTTGGTAACTGCTTTTCTGAAACGCCGATAAAATCAAGCATTTCCTTCCACCATGAGTCGTTATGAATATCATAATAGATAGTAGAAGATTGAAGTGTCTTTTCAGTTACGAATTCTCCGGTCAGACGATAGAGCAGATAGTCTTCCAATAAGAAGATTTTGTCTATCTTCGGCCAGATATCCTGGCGGTTTTCTTTTAACCAGAGAAGTTTTGCGGCCGGCCATGTAGCAATAATTTCCGGTTGTCCGGTTACTTCATATACCTTTTGTTCTCCAAAATGTTTTTCGATGGCCTCTGCCTGTGCTACAGCGCGGTTGTCCAGCCAAACGATTGCGTCTGTCAGTGGCGTCCCTTCAGAATCTGTCACAATTAAAGTTTCGCACTGAGTATCAATACTCAGTGCGAATACATCATAGTCTTTTGAGATTTCTTCCAGGGCTTCCGAAAACAATACAAAATATTGTTCTGCCGGAAATTCCACGATATTATCTGTAGCGTTTAATGTGTAGTCTTTTACGACTGTTTTTACCGGGTTGGTATTTTCATCAAAAAGCACTGCTTTGAGAGAAGTAGTACCAACGTCAACGCCTAATAAATATCTCATCTTTACCTCAAATTATTATTTTTTTGTTGCAGGTCTTCCCTGTAATTGTAATGTGTAGTGTACATCATCAGCTTTTTCTTCTTCTGTGAAGATGTGGTTTGTATCAACGATTTCACCGTTGTTGTACAATCTGCTTTCAACATCCTCTGTTGTTCCCATTACTGTAACGTTAACTTGTCTCTTGCGAGCACGTACATGATCCCAGTCGATGAAGTAGATGTGAGCAAATTCACCAGCATCTAACACACCGTCTTTGATTGTGATTGTTTCGCTTCTTCCAAAGAATACAGAACGAAGATGTCCGTCTGTGTTCATACTTGTGTAGTCACCTGGTTCGTCAACCCAACGACCGAATTGTGAGTGAATTGGGCCTGGATGACGATATTGATGTTCTTCAGCAAAGTCAGGAATCATCTTTCTCATGATATCAAGTAAATCATGTTGTAAGTATTCCAAATCAAAGCTGTCGATGTCATGTGAACATTCTTGAACCATAACTGAACATGTTGTGTGGTGTGATACTATAGAAACAGTACCGTTTTTGATTCCTGATTCTTTTGCGATTTCCATAACTTCTCTTGAAATATCGTGGAATGTAGGAATCCATCCTCTTGATTGTAATTGAATTTCTTTTTGTACTACTTTAAATTCCATTGTTCTTTCCTCCTAATGATAAAAAAATTTATTTATGTAATTCATCCCACGCTTTGCGCAGTGAATACAGCATTTCCTCCACCATAGCATATGGATCTTCTGCCTTGATAATGCCACTGGTGCTTCCGGTAGCCTGAGCCCCGAGTTTGATTGTGTTGTAAACGTCTTGTCCGTTAGAGATACCTGCTCCCTGAAGAACCATAATGTCAGGGTTGATTGCTCGTACCTGTTCAATTGTCTGAATTACGTAGTTCGCATCGCTTGTCTGACCTGTACCAATCAATTCTGTTGGTTCGGCAACAAGTAAGTTTGGTCCTAATTTTGCGATGTTTGTAATATCTTCAACTGTGTCCGCACATACGATAGTAGCAAGACCTACTTCGTCAGCACGTTTGATGGTTTTCTCGATCTCTTCGAGAGTAAGTGGTTTCTCAGCATGATTGAGCATAACACCTACTGCACCGGCAGCTTTCACCGCTTCCGGAAGAACAGAACCAAGACCTCTGCCGACTGGGAGATAGTCCATGTGCTGTGCAAATACAAGGATACGCTCTGTGTTGTTAGCCAAGAGACTGATGTCAGTATACTGTGGTGTTACAATAACATCCACATCATATTTCATAGCAACCTTGTCGATTACCTTTGCCAATTTGAGCATGCCTTCGCCGTAAAGAAAAGCTTTCGGTCCGACTTCAAAAAATGGCGGTTTGATTTTAAAATCACTGTACATGTTTTTCACGACCTTTCTTTTGAAATATTGGGGGTTTGAAACATATCCAAAATCCACCAATAATAATATTATAACGATTTTTAAATATTGTCAATAACTGTTATTTCTCTTGACATTAAAGTTACCACATATTACAATGTTGGTGTTAAATGTATGGAAGAAAAAGTCACTATGAAAGGAGAATTTCAAAAATGAAAGACATTATTTTTGATCCATCAACAAAATTTGATTTTAAATGTGCCGACTATGTGCCATTTAAAGACAGAGAACTTTGCGAAAAACTTCGTAAAATGAGTGGAACAGAATTAGAAAAGAGAGAGGACTGGCATCATCCGGAATTCAACATCAAAGTTATGATGAATCCACATCCGGTACTTATTGCAACTTTATTCTCAAGATTAAAAGCTGCATCAGAAGCTGGCAAGAAATACACAATGATTCTTGGTAACCCAGAGCCGGATACATATATTCCATTAGCACAGCTCATCAACTACTTCCAGGTAGATTGTAGAATCTTACATATCTTCGCTATGGATGAGTGGGCTGATGATATGGGACGTATCGCTCCTGAGACATATGAAGCAGGTTTTGCACACTCAATGCTCAAATACTTCGTATACCAGATCGATCCAAAATTACGTATGCCATTAGAAAATGTTCACTACCCAACAACAGAGAACATTAGCTACTACTCTAAGATGATCACAGAAATCGGTGAAGGTGGAGCAGATATCTGTTCTTCATCTCCAGGATGGACAGGTCATATGGCGTTCATCGATCCAGTACCGGAGTTCTTCCCAAAAGCAACAGGAGATGCCGGAATCGAAGAATGGCTTAACATGGAAGCTCGTCTTGTAAAATTACATCCATTGACAGTAGCTCAGAACTCACTTCACGGTGTATTCGGACAATCTGGTTACATCCAGGCTGTACCACCATGTGCTGCTACAATTGGACCAGTTGACGTTAAGAATGCAAGAGAACGTATCGAAGTTCATGCACTTATGACAAATGGTACATTCTCATCATGGCAGAGAATGACATCACGTCTTGTACTTCACGGACCAGTAACACCGGAAGTTCCAAGTTCTATGTTACAGTTAATGAAGACACAAGTATTAGTTAGTGATGAACTTGCTGCACCATTCGAATGTTGGGAAAAAGTAGGTTACTAAGATAGGTATATTACAACTAATAATAAAACAAAACGGATATCCTTTTGACGGGATATCCGTTTTTGCATGTTTTAGTTATCTTCCTCGCGTTCATCTGCTGTGTAAACCTGACGTTTTCTTGCCATTTCATCACTTTCCAGATATTCATCGTAAGTTGTAATCTTATCAATTAGCGCACCGCTCGGGAGAATCTCCATGATACGGTTTGCGGTTGTCTGAACAACCTGATGGTCACGGGAAGCGAAGAGCAGTACACCCGGGAATTTGATTAATCCGTTGTTGAGTGCTGTGATTGCTTCCATGTCTAGGTGGTCAGTTGGCTCGTCGAGTACGAGAACGTTGGCACCTGAGATCATCATCTTAGAAAGTAAGCAGCGAACCTTTTCGCCACCGGAAAGGACTTTTACCTTCTTCACACCGTCTTCACCTGAGAAGAGCATTCTTCCTAAGAAGCCACGCACATAAGTAACGTCCTTTTCTTCTGAGTATTGTGTCAGCCATTCCACGATTGTATCTTCGTTGTTAAATTCATGAGTACTGTCTTTCGGGAAGTAAGCCTGAGTAGTAGTAACACCCCATTTGTAGCTTCCTTCGTCCGGTTCCATTTCACCTGTCAATATTTTGAATAAAGTAGTCTTGGCAAGTTCATTTCCACCCACGAATGCAACTTTATCTTCACGTCCGATTGTGAATGAGAGATTATCCAAAATCTTTACGCCGTCAATCGTCTTTGAAAGACCTTCTACGGAGAGCACTTCGTTTCCGATAGAACGGTTTGGACGGAAATCAATGTAAGGGTACTTTCTGCTGGAAGGACGAATGTCTTCCAATTCGATTTTCTCCAAAGCACGCTTACGAGAAGTTGCCTGTTTTATTTGGAAGCATTTGCGCTAAAGCGAGAGATGAACTCTTGGAGTTCTTTAATCTTTTCTTCTTTCTTGCGGTTCGCTTCTTTCATCTGTCGGATGATTAACTGGCTGGATTCGTACCAGAAATCATAGTTGCCGGCATAGAGTTGAATCTTGCCGTAATCGATATCAGCAATCTGAGTACATACCTTATTTAAGAAGTAACGGTCATGGGATACCACAATAACAGTATTGTTAAAATTAATGAGGAATTCCTCTAACCATGCGATGGCGTCCAAGTCCAAGTGGTTGGTTGGCTCGTCGAGAAGCAGGATGTCCGGATTTCCGAACAGTGCCTGTGCAAGCAGAACCTTCACCTTTTCAGCACCGGTCAAATCTCTCAAATATTTGTAATGAAGTTCAGTGTCAATGCCGAGACCATTCAGGAGAGAAGCAGCATCGGATTCGGCCTCCCATCCGTTAAGGCTAGCGAATTCACCTTCCAGTTCACTGGCTTTGATTCCGTCTTCCTCTGTAAAATCTTCTTTCATATAGAGAGCATCTTTTTCTTTCATGATTTCATAGAGACGTCTGTTCCCCAT
>JAZNHX010000116.1:0-20676 GCA_045577115.1 Faecalimonas sp.
ACATCGGCGAAACAGTTACTGTTATGGGTTGGGTTCAAAAGAACCGTAACAAAGGTGGTATCGTGTTCGTTGACTTACGTGACCGTTCAGGAATCTTACAATTGATTTTTGAAAATGGCAGTGTAAGTGAAGAAGACTTCGAAAAAGCAGGAAGACTCCGCAGTGAGTTCGTTATCGCAGCGGTAGGTGTTGTTGAGGCACGTTCCGGTGCAGTGAACGAGAATCTTGCAACCGGTGAAATCGAAATTCGTGTAAAAGAACTTCGCATTTTATCAGAGTCAGAGACTCCTCCGTTCCCAATCGAAGAGAACAGTAAGACAAAAGAAGAGTTAAGATTAAAATATCGTTACTTAGATCTTAGAAGACCGGATCTTCAGAAGAATCTTATCATGAGAAGTAAGGCTGCAACACTGACTCGTCAGTTCCTCGCAGACGAAGGTTTCCTTGAAATCGAGACACCGTTTTTGGTGGGAAGTACACCGGAAGGAGCAAGAGATTACTTAGTACCAAGCCGTGTACATCAAGGAAGCTTCTACGCACTTCCACAATCACCACAGCTATTCAAGCAGTTACTTATGTGTTCAGGATATGACCGCTATTTCCAAATCGCAAAGTGTTTCCGTGATGAGGACCTTCGTGCTGACCGTCAGCCGGAATTCACACAGATCGATATGGAACTTTCGTTCGTAGATGTGGATGATGTTATTGATGTAAACGAAAGATTGTTGGCAAAATTGTTTAAACAAATCTTAGACGTAGAAGTTCCGCTTCCAATTCCAAGAATGACATGGCAGGAAGCAATGGACCGCTTCGGTTCAGATAAGCCGGATATCCGTTTTGGCATGGAATTAGTGGATGTATCAGAGGTTGTAAAAGACAGTGAATTCGTAGTGTTCAAGGGTGCGTTGGAGAACGGCGGAAGTGTTCGCGGTATCAATGCAAAAGGCCAAGGCGAAATGCCACGTAAGAAGATTGATAAGCTCGTTGACTTCGCAAAAGACTTCGGTGCAAAAGGTCTTGCTTATGTTGCAATTCAGAATGATGGAACAATCAAATCATCATTTGCAAAATTCATGACAGAAGATGAGATGGCAGCACTTGTGAAAGCAATGGACGGAGAGAATGGTGATTTACTTCTCTTTGCTGCCGATAAAAATAAAGTAGTTTGGGATGTACTTGGTAACTTACGTCTAGAAATCGCTCGTCAGTTAGAAATCTTAGATAAAGGCGATTACAAGTTCCTGTGGGTAACGGAGTTCCCACTTCTCGAGTGGAATGAGGATATGAATCGTTATCAGGCAATGCATCATCCATTTACAATGCCGATGGACGAGGACTTGCCGCTTCTTGACACAGATCCCCGCAAGGTTCGTGCAAAAGCATACGATATCGTATTAAACGGTACAGAGCTCGGTGGAGGTAGTGTGCGTATCTTCAATAACGACATCCAGAGCAAGATGTTTGAAATGCTTGGATTCACACCGGAGCAGGCAGAGGCACAGTTTGGATTCTTACTCAATGCATTCAAATACGGTGTACCGCCACACGCTGGACTTGCATATGGTCTTGACCGTTTGATCATGCTTATGGCAAAAGAAGACAGCATTCGTGACGTTATTGCATTCCCGAAAGTGAAGGATGCATCATGTCTTATGACAGAGGCTCCGACAAGAGTAGAGCAGAAGCAGTTGGATGAACTTGCGATTGCATTGGTAGAGACAGAAGAATAAAGATATCACTGAAGGGGAAATCGGTATTATAACCGATTTCCCCTTTAAAATACCAAAAATGTGAACAACAAAGAAAAACTCGCTCTAATTTTGTGCATAAAAAGAAAAAACTCGCTCTTATTTTGTGGAATGAGTTGTAAAAATATAAAAAATAGGATATACTGTAAGCAGGAAAAGGAGATGAAGAGATGATTTATTTAAAGAGAAAAATAGACACTTTTCTAGAAGAGTGGAAACAAAATTCGGAGCGAAAGCCACTGATTGTAAAAGGTCCGCGTCAAGTTGGAAAGACAGAGTCTATTCGTAAGTTTGCAGAAAAACATTATGAAAATATAATTGAAATTAATTTTGTAGAAGAACCGAAATATAAAATGATTATTGCAGATGGTTATAAGACACAGGATATTATAAAGAATATTTCTCTGATAGAACCTTTGCATAGATTTGAGGCAGGGAAAACGCTCATTTTCTTTGATGAACTTCAGGAATTTCCTGAAATTGCTACTGCGTTAAAATTCTTTTGCATAGATGGAAGATTCGATGTGATATGCAGTGGTTCTATGCTGGGTATTCATTACAAAAGGATTGAGAGTAATAGTGTGGGATATAAGACTGACTTCGATATGTATTCCTTAGATTTTGAGGAATTCTTATGGGCGAAAGGGTATGAGAATTCTTTTATAGATGACCTGTTGGAGCATATGGTGTCAGTTACGCCATTTAGTGAGTTGCAATTATCTGTATATGAAAAATTATTTTTTGATTATTGTTTGCTTGGTGGGATGCCGGCTGTTGTACGAGAGTACATTCTGAAAGGAACTTTTGAAGGAAGTTTAGAAACACAAAGGCAGCTTCTGGCAGACTATAAAGAGGATATTCGCAAATATGCGGATGGTATGGATCAGACAAGAATTATCAATGTATTTAATCAGATACCTATTCAACTGGCAAAGGATAATAAAAAATTTCAAGTTTCTAAAGTTGCACAAGGGGCTAGATTTCGGGATTATCGAGGATGTGTTGAATGGTTGGAGGATGCCGGCATGGTAAATGTGTGTTATTGTCTTCATTATCCGGAACTCCCATTGAAGGGTAATTACGAGGATACGAAGTTTAAACTCTATTTTGCAGATACGGGAATGTTAATTGCCATGTTGGACGAAGAAGCCCAGGAGGATTTGCGGGCTAATAGAAATTTTAGTATTTATAAGGGCGGTTTGCACGAAAACATAGTCGGAGAAGCATTGGTAAAGTCAGGCTTTAACCTGTATTATTATAAGAGAGAGGATTCAAGTTTGGAGGAGGATTTCTTTGTACGTACAGCTTCCGATTTGATTCCGGTTGAAGTGAAGGCTACAAATGGAACATCAAAGTCTTTGCGTACACTAATTGACAGAGAACAGTATTCAGATATTCATTACGGAATTAAATTGACAGGTGGAAATATTGGAAGTCATGACGGAATAAATACATTTCCATATTTTTGTGCGTTTTTATTGAAACGATATTTGAAATTAAAAAATAATAAGGAGTGAAATTATCATGACAGAATGGGATAAAGCAGCAACGGGAGTTTTTTATCAGGCAAATCACGACCCGGAGATTATCGGAGATTTACGAAAATGGCAAGAACGGAATTATGAATACAATATGCTTCGTCCGAGTCAAATGGAAGAGCGAAGAGAAATGATTCGCAAGTACTTTGGAAAAGTGGGAGAGCATTTCCATATTGAGCAGCCGTTCTACGGTGATCATTGGAATCGCATACACATCGGCGAAAATTTCTTTTCTAATTACAATTTTGTCGTATTGGCAGGAAATAGGATTGAGATTGGTGACAATGTTATGTTTGCACCGGATTGCGGACTTTATGCCGCAGGACATCCGTTTGATGTAAAGTTGCGCAATGAAGGCTTGGAATACGCTTGGCCGATCAAGATTGGAAACAATGTCTGGGTTGGAGGCGGAACCAAGATTGTCGGCGGTGTGAGTATTGGTGATAACACCGTAATTGCAGCAGGAAGTGTGGTTGTGAAAAGTATTCCGGCAAACGTACTTGCAGGAGGGAATCCGTGCAAGGTAATCCGAGAAATCAAACCGGAAGATGATGATAAGTACAGAGAAGGCTTCAAGTGTTTTTAGCACTTGAAGCCTCGTGTTATCTAGAAACCTAATTCTTCTCCAATCAAGATCACCTTGATTCTTCCCTTGTGTCTAGAATGTCTAGTGATTACAATCTGACAACACATACAGTCTTCTGAGTGGCAGTCACCGCAGTGTCCGAGTGCTGCGCAAGGGGTGCGTGTGCCGAGCCTTGCTGCATTCGGTGGCGCGGCGTGAATGCCCACACGTTCAATTCCTGAGTCCACATCTTCCACCACTTTGTTCATGCCCGCAAGCACAATCACATGCTCCGGTCCGTGAATCAGACAGGCCACACGGTTGCCGTTTCCGTCGATATTTACCAGTTCACCATCTACTGTAATCGCATTTGAACTAGTTAAAAAATAATCAGATTGCATGGATTGGAAGAAAATCTCCTTTTTTTCTTCAGGTGTCTTTGCTACATGTCTGTCAATGAAATTCAAGTGCTTCGCATCTTTAATGGCATCTAGGAGTCCCATCTCTTTTACTGTCTCGGTTCCGCCCATGCTGACTGTTCCACCATCTTTCATAAGCTCCATCGCCAATTCCACAGCATCGGCAGAAGTCTCGCAGTAGAAGGCTTCCATACCTCGTCTGGCAAAGTTCTTTATCATTGTATTTCCAAGTGTTTTGTATGCTTGTTGTTTTGGGGTCATATGTATCATCCTCCATCTTTAAAATATAAAAATATTGTATCACAAATACATATGAAAGCCAAGATTGATAAATGCTAAACAATATGTTTGTATAAAGGTACAATTATTGTGAAATATGCACTAGATTTCACAGAAAAATCATTGTATAATGATAGAAAAGTACAATATATAATATTGAAGGAGGACATAAATCAATGGCAAGAAAAATGAAGACCATGGATGGTAATCATGCAGCAGCTCATGCGTCTTATGCATATACCGATGTTGCGGCGATTTACCCTATCACTCCTTCATCTGTTATGGCCGAAGCAACAGATGAATGGGCTACACAAGGAAGAAAAAATATTTTTGGACAAGAAGTCCAAGTGACTGAAATGCAATCAGAAGCAGGTGCAGCAGGAACCGTACACGGTTCACTCTCTGCAGGAGCTTTGACAACAACATATACTGCATCACAAGGTTTGCTCCTTATGATTCCAAACTTATATAAAATCGCAGGCGAGCAATTACCGGGCGTATTTAACGTGTCTGCTCGTGCGATAGCAAGTCATGCGTTATCGATTTTCGGTGACCACTCAGACGTATACGCATGTCGTCAGACAGGATGTGCAATGCTCTGTGAATCGAGCGTACAGGAAGTTATGGATTTAACGCCAGTAGCACACCTTGCAGCAATCAAAGGTAAGTTACCATTTATCAACTTCTTTGACGGATTCCGTACTTCTCATGAGATTCAAAAGATTGAGACATGGGATTACGAAGATTTAAAGGATATGGCAGATATGGATGCAATCGATGCATTTAGAAAACATGCACTCAACCCGAATCATCCATGTCAGAGAGGTTCTGCTCAGAACCCTGACATCTTCTTCCAAGCAAGAGAAGCTTGCAATCCTTACTATGATGCTATGCCTGCAATCGTACAGGAATACATGGATAAAGTAAATGCGAAGATTGGAACAAATTATAAGTTATTCAACTACTACGGAGCGGAAGATGCTGAGCATGTAATCGTAGCAATGGGTTCTGTATGTGATACAATCGATGAGACAATTGACTATCTTGCAACAACAGGAAAGAAAATCGGAGTTGTAAAGGTACGTCTGTACAGACCGTTCTGTGCACAGGCACTTATCGATGTAATTCCTGAATCAGTAAAACAAATTACAGTATTAGACAGAACAAAAGAGCCGGGCGCACAGGGCGAACCATTGTACTTGGACGTTGTTGCAGCATTAAAAGGAACAAAATTCGATGCAGTACCGGTATTTACAGGACGTTACGGATTGGGTTCTAAGGACACAACACCTGCACAGATTGTTGCTGTATTTGAAAATAGCACAAAACAGAAATTCACAGTAGGTATTGTGGATGATGTAACAAACCTTTCATTGGAAGTTGGTGCACCGCTCGTTACAACACCGGAAGGAACCATTAACTGTAAGTTCTGGGGACTTGGTGCTGACGGTACTGTAGGTGCGAATAAGAACTCGATTAAGATTATCGGTGACAATACAGATATGTACGCACAGGCTTACTTTGATTATGACTCAAAGAAATCTGGCGGTGTTACAATGTCTCACCTTCGTTTTGGTAAGAAACCGATTAAGTCAACTTACCTTATCAAGCAGGCGAACTTTGTTGCTTGTCACAACCCATCTTATATCAACAAATATAACATGGTACAGGAATTGGTTGACGGAGGAACATTCCTTCTGAACTGTTCATGGGATATGGCAGGATTAGAAGAACATTTACCTGGACAAGTAAAAGCATTTATTGCAAATCATGATATTAAGTTCTACACAATTGACGGTATCAAGATTGGTAAAGAGATCGGACTTGGCGGACGTATCAATACCGTTCTTCAGTCAGCATTCTTCAAGCTTGCAAATATCATTCCGGAAGAGCAGGCAATTGACCTTATGAAAGCAGCTGCAAAAGCTTCTTACGGCAAGAAGGGTGATGCAATTGTTCAGATGAACTATGATGCAATCGACGCCGGAGCACAGCAGATTGTAAAAATTGAAGTTCCTGAGAGTTGGAAATCATGTGAAGACGAAGGTTTATTTGCTCCGCAGGTAAAAGGCGGAAGAAAAGAAGTTGTAGATTTTGTTGAAAATATTCAGAAGAAAGTAAATGCACAAGAAGGTAACAACCTCCCGGTATCTGCATTTACAGAATATGTAGATGGCACAACACCATCCGGCACATCAGCATATGAAAAACGTGGTATTGCAGTGGATATTCCGGTATGGATTGCTGACAACTGTATTCAGTGTAACCGTTGTTCATACGTATGTCCGCACGCTGTTATCCGTCCAATCGCCTTGACAGAAGAAGAGGCCGCAAAGGCACCGGAAGGAATGCAGACACTCGACATGATTGGAATGCCTGGAACAAAATTTGCAATTACAGTATCTGCTTATGACTGTACAGGCTGTGGTTCTTGTGTGAATGTCTGTCCTGGTAAGAAGGGTGAAAAAGCTCTTGAACTTCGCAGCATGGAAGAAAATGCGGGAAGACAGGTTTACTTCGACTATGGTCGTGAAATTCCTGTAAAACCGGAAGTAGTTGCAAAATTCAAAGAGACAACTGTCAAGGGAAGTCAGTTCAAACAACCATTACTCGAGTTCTCAGGAGCTTGTGCAGGTTGTGGAGAGACACCTTATGCGAAGTTAGTAACACAATTATTTGGTGATAGAATGTATATTGCAAATGCAACGGGTTGTTCATCAATTTGGGGTAACTCTTCACCATCTACACCATACACCGTAAATGACAGGGGACAAGGTCCTGCATGGGCTAACTCACTCTTTGAAGACAATGCAGAATTCGGTTATGGTATGTTGCTTGCTCAGAAAGCACTTCGTAACGGTTTGAAAGCAAAAGTAGAGCATGTGGCTGAACACGGAGATAATCCGGATACTGTTGCAGCAGCGAAAGAATGGCTTGACACATTTAACTGTGGCGCTACCAATGGAGCAGCAACAGATAAATTGGTTGCAGCATTAGAGGCTTGTGGATGTAACTGTGAAACAAGAAAAGACATCCTTAAGAACAAAGATTTCTTGGCTAAGAAATCTCAATGGATCTTCGGTGGAGACGGTTGGGCTTACGATATCGGATTCGGTGGAGTTGACCATGTACTTGCATCAGGACAAGATGTAAACATTATGGTATTCGATACAGAAGTTTACTCTAATACAGGTGGACAATCTTCAAAATCTACACCGACAGGTGCGATTGCTCAATTCGCAGCAGCGGGTAAAGAAGTGAAGAAGAAAGACTTGGCAAGTATCGCAATGAGTTATGGCTATGTATATGTAGCACAGATTGCTATGGGGGCTGACTTCAATCAGACTGTAAAAGCAATTACAGAGGCAGAGGCTTACCCAGGACCATCACTCATCATCGCTTACGCACCATGTATCAATCATGGTATTAAGAAAGGTATGAGCAAGGCTCAGACAGAAGAAGAGTTAGCAGTTAAGTCAGGTTACTGGCACAACTTCCGTTACAATCCTGCAGCTGAAGGCAACAAGTTCACACTTGACAGCAAAGCGCCGACAGAAAACTACAGAGAGTTCCTTGACGGAGAAGTTCGTTACAATGCCCTTAAGAGAGCTAATCCGGAGAGAGCGGAAGCATTGTTTGCTCAATCAGAAAAATATGCACAAGAAAGATATGCATATTTGAACAAGCTGATTACTCTTTATGGAGAGGATGCAGAATAAAGTTCTGCAGATTCGGCGAGAGGCTTCCGATGTAGATGCGATGTTTCGTGCGAGTTTCTACAGGAAGGTATATTTGACTGTTCTATACCCAGGGTTTTACGAAATCCTGGGTATTTTTTTGCAAATTAACCGTTCTATAGAAACTATAGCAAAAAAACATGCTTTTTTGACTTGTTTTTCTGAGATTATGGGTATAAAGTGAGAGACAAGAGTGGATGACACCCACAATTATGTGGAAGACTAAATGATAAAGAGAGAAGGAGAACGATAACATGAATATAGAAGCAAAAAGAGTAACAGATTCCATGGCAGAGACCGTGCACATTGTAAGACCAAACCACTTAAACGGTGCAAACCGTCTGTTTGGTGGAATTCTTATGCAGTGGATAGATGAGGTGGCAGGAATCGTTGCAAAACGCCATGCAATGGCGAATGTGATAACGGCATCAGTGGATAACCTTCGTTTTATCAAAGGTGCATACCAAAACGAAATGGTCGTGATTGTGGGTAAATTGACCTATGTTGGAAATACATCTATGGAAGTCCGAGTAGAGACCTATGTGGAAAACAAGAGCGGCATTCGTAAAGCCATTAACAGTGCATACTTTGTAATGGTAGCGTTGGATGAGAATGATAAGCCGGTATCAGTTCCAAAGTTGATTGTGGAGACAGAGGAAGAGAAATTAGAGTGGGAAGCGGCAGAAAAACGCCGTGAGATGAGAAGCCAGCGGAAAGTAGAGGGATTTTAAAAATATCCATATTTGGATAAAATATGATTGACGAGACTATTTTGAAGTGATATAATATCCATATAAGGAAAGGAGATGCTTGTATGGATATAAAAGAACTCAAAAAATTAAAAAGAGCAGCGAAGATGACAAACATTGAGATATCGGATTTGTCAGGTATCCCTGTCAGTACAGTGAACAAGATTTTCTCCGGAGCGACAGAGAATCCAAGGTATGCAACACTTCTCGCAATTGAGCAAGTGCTCAGACAGAAACAAAAATTGCCCTTCCGCTATGATGAATATAGAGAAGAACCAAGTTTGATTCAGGAACAAGTGGCATATTATCGCTATAATTCGAGAAAATATAGTTTGGAAGATATTGAAAAATTAGATGAGGTGTCCGGTTACGAACTAATTGACGGAATGCTCTATCTGAAAGGCGCACCCACTCGTATGCATGAATTCTTAATTATGAAAATCTCATTTGCCTTTCAAAAACACATTTACGAGAAAAAAGGCAATTGTCATGTATATGTATCAAAATTTGGCGTTTCCTTATTTAAGGACGATAAAACATGGGTTGCACCGGATATCACAGTGGTTTGCCAGCGGGATAAATTAACACATGAAGGATGCAATGGAGCGCCGGAACTTGTGGTAGAAATCGTTTCACCAAGCAACTCGTCTTATGATTATTTGACAAAGATGATTAATTATCAAAAAGCAGGAGTGCGAGAGTATTGGATTGTGGATCCGGAACTTAGAATTGTCTCAGTGTACTATTTTGACGATCATAGTAAGTCTGGAAGATATCAGTATGAAGATACAATTACTTCTAATGTATTGGAAGGACTCGAAATCAGAATTTCGGATTTTATAGGGGAATACTAAAATCGAACTTGTGTTCGCAATACGAAAGTGATACAATAGTGTCAGTAACGATGTAGTTACTGACATTTTTTGTTAGGAGTTTCAAGTGAGTAATAGAAGCTATATATGTATTGACCTAAAATCTTTCTATGCTTCTGTGGAGTGCCGGGAGCGAGGCTTAGACGCCATGAAGACGAATCTTGTTGTGGCAGATCCGGAGCGAACGGACAAGACAATCTGCCTTGCAGTTTCGCCAGCGATGAAGGCACAGGGCGTACCGGGAAGATGCAGGGTGTTCGAGATACCAAAACATATTGAATATATTATGGCACCGCCACGTATGCAACTCTATATTGACTATGCAGCGGAAATCTATGCGATTTACCTCAAGTATATTGCAAAAGAGGATATCCATGTCTATTCTATTGACGAGGTGTTTATGGATGTGACGAATTATCTGACTATGTATCAGATGACGCCAAATCAACTTGGCATTGCAATTATGGATGATATTTATAAATGTACCGGCATCACCGCGACCTGTGGAATTGGAACCAATCTCTATTTGGCAAAAGTTGCACTTGATATTACGGCGAAGCATGTGGAAGACCACATAGGAGAACTGGATGAAGAAACTTATTGTGAAACACTGTGGAATCATAAGCCACTGACAGATTTTTGGCGTGTGGGGGCAGGCATTGCGAGGAGACTTCAGAGCATTGGCATCTCTACAATGGGAGAGGTTGCCAAAGCAGATGAAGATATGCTTTATAAACTGTTCGGCGTGGATGCAGAACTTCTCATAGACCATGCATGGGGAAGAGAAACCACTCTCATGGAAGATATCAAGAATTATAAGTCACAGTCGAATTCGATAAGCAGTGGACAGGTACTCGGATGTGATTGCGATTATGAGAAGGGAAAACTCATCGTAAAAGAGATGGTGGATTTGCTGTCTTTAGAATTGGTTGATAAGGGCCTAGTGACAAATTCCATTACATTGCATATCGGATATAACAAACATTTTGATAAGAAGCCGGCACATGGCACGGTGCGCATGACGGTGACCACGAGTTCAACGAAGCAAATTATGGGTTATGTGGTAGAACTCTATGAACGCATTATGGATAGACGTACTCCGATACGACGTTTTAATGTAATTTTCAACAATGTAGTAGACGAGGTGTACAAGCAGTATGATTTGTTTACGAATATTGAAGATGTAGAGCGTGAACATCGTATGCAGAAGGCAATGCTTGATATCAAGGATAAGTTTGGCAAGAACGCAATTCTGAAAGGAATGAATCTGCAGGAGGGTGCGACTACCAGAGAGCGAAACCAGCAGATAGGAGGGCATAGAAGTGGGGAATAGAGCGAAAATGAGCAGGGAAGACCGGGCAAAGCAATTCATGCCGTTTGCAGCTCTCAAAGGATATCAGGAGGCGCTTCACAAAAAAGAGAAAGAAATAGAGACTCGCAAAGAGAAAAAAGATGATATCGAGGGGTAGGTTGACTACCCCTTGTTTTATTTCTGATATTTTGTCATCATGGACGAAACCATATCGACAGTTTTATCAATCTGCTTTTGTTCCTGCTCAGACTTTCCTTGTTTCAAGAGACTCAAAATCAGCGTCATTTCCTCAGATGAAAACCGAATTCCTTTGCGGTTGGCTGACATAATGAGAGACATCAGTATTGGAGGTAATGATTTACTACTTTTGCCATCTACTTGCGAGGCGGCTGTTTTAATAAGTTCTATTTTCAATGGATCCATATTTTGAAGCATGGGGTCATTAATCCAGTCAATCATGCGATTCACCTTCTTTCTGTGGTCTTGTATTGTCATCTTGTGCAAACATACCGGCCATCATGGACATTGGGTCAAATTCCCCATCAGACATATTTTGCATTTCCTGCATCATGTTCATCATACTCATCATATTCATCATCTGGTCAAAGGATTCCGCATCAGATGGTGACATATAAGGTTTGATTGTATCAAAAATATTCTCCGGAGAGTGTTCTTTTTGACGCATGCCTCGAAAGAAAGAAAGTGTGTGACGGAGTTCAAAAAATTTTATATACACTGCAAACATGCGTTGATTTTTCGGAGGCAAAAACGGAATTATAAGTTTCATCATCTGTAATGATTGGCTTGATATGTACTCATCAAAGGGGGTCATTCTGTGAGAAAAATCATCGTTCATATTGCCTCCATAAATCTAACGTTGTAAAAATATATGACAATACTTCAAAAAATATGAAAAGCTCCCGCCACGTGGGCAGAAGCTTTTTAGAGGTCATGGACAGGGTGCTAACCCCCGCCCATTACTCAGCGCAAATTAGCAGCACATATCGTCGCATCCGCAACCGCATCCGCAGTCATTTCCGCTTCTGCCAGAACCGAATCCGCCACAGCAGAAGAGTAAGATGATGATCCAGATACAGCTATCGTCGCATCCGCATCCACCACGGTTTCCACCCCAGCTATTGCCGCCGCAGAACAAAAGAAGTAAGATGATCCAGATACAAGAGTTGTTACCAAATCCGAATCCAGAACCACAACCGCATCCTGATCTTTCGTTGCGTTCACAACCGCAACCACAGTTTGTTGCACTTAAATCGCTCATAATAAAGCCTCCATGTGATTTTTATTTACACTTTAATCTTATGTAGGTGGGCTTATCCTTGTTACCAAATTTTTGCAAACATTAATCAAGCACGCAATGGAAGAAAACACATATTCTAGTAAAAAAGGGACCTATTATTATATGAAGCGGGTTAAGAAAATAGTCCATTATCAGAATAAATGGCTTGGAAAAGGTTGCACCGTTGTGGTTATGGATACTGGTGTGGCACCTCATCCGGATTTGGACGGACATATATGGGTGTATCGAGATTTTATAGGCGGACGACTGGAAAAATATGATGATAACGGACATGGGACACATGTCTGCGGAATAATAGGTGGAAATAGAATCGGCATGGCACCGGAGTGCAAGATAATCGTGCTAAAGGTTCTGGATGATACGGGAAATGGAAGTGTTAATCATAGCATGATTGCTTTTCGTTGGATATTGGAAAATCGAGAGCGATTTAATATCAGAGTCGTCAATATATCGATGGGAATGGCACCCAAACAGAACGAAGAAGGAGCGCGGTACATCTTAGGAGCGGTAGAACTTCTCTGGGATATGGGAATTGTAGTGGTGGCTGCAGCGGGAAATCTTGGGCCGGCGGCGGGTAGCATTACGATTCCGGGACTTCATAAGAAGATTATTACGGTTGGTTCTTATGACCATATCAAATCCGGGCAGGGTTCCGCGTCCGAAAATATATGGAAGCCTGATTTGGTAGCACCGGGCACACGCATTTTCTCATGTAATGCTAAGTGGAAAGTGGCATCAGAGCAACCTTATGTGGCAAAAAACGGCACTTCTATGTCCACACCGATTGTGACAGGGGCCATTGCACAGTTGTTATCAAAGTATCCGGATATGCCGAATTACGAGGTGAAAAGGCGGATTATGAGTAGTTGTGATGACTTAAAACTACCACGGATTCGACAGGGGAGTGGACTAATCAATGTGCAAAAGTTGTTAAAATAAAAAATCTTTTTACTGTCAAGAAAAAACACTTGACAAACATTTGTATATCCGTTATGATGCTAAAGGTGATAAAAATGGATGAGATTTTAAAGCAATCGTTGCTCTATGATTTTTATGGTGAATTATTAACAGAACACCAGAAAGAAATCTATGAACAATTCATCGTAGAAGATTTATCCCTGAGTGAAATCGCAAAGGATGCGGGAATCAGCAGACAGGGTGTACACGACTTGGTGAAGCGATGCGACAAGATATTAGAAGAATATGAAGCAAAGCTGCATTTGGTAGAGAAGTTCCTTTCTATTAAGGAAAAGGTACATCAGATAAATGAACTTTTAGAAGAAGCAAAAACGGATGAAAGTCAACTGATACAAGATATCAGAAAGATTTCAGGAGAGATTATAGAGGAGTTATAGGATGGCATTTGATAGTTTGTCGGAAAAACTTCAGAATGTGTTCAAGAATCTTCGCAGTAAGGGACGACTTACGGAGGATGATGTAAAAGCGGCACTGAAAGAAGTGAAGATGGCTCTCTTAGAAGCAGATGTTAACTTTAAAGTTGTAAAAGGATTCGTAAAAGACGTTCAGGAACGCGCCATTGGGCAGGATGTGATGAACGGACTGAATCCGGGGCAGATGGTCATCAAGATTGTAAATGAAGAACTTGTGAAACTCATGGGTTCTGAGACAACTGAGATTAAGCTCCAGCCGGGACAAGCGACAACCGTCATCATGATGGCAGGTCTACAGGGTGCCGGTAAGACAACAACAACCGCTAAGATTGCCGGTAAATTCAAATTAAAAGGAAAGAAACCATTATTGGTTGCGTGTGACGTCTATCGTCCGGCTGCAATTAAACAGTTGCAGATTAACGGCGAAAAGCAGGGCGTGGAAGTGTTCTCCATGGGCGAGAATCACAAGCCTGCGAACATTGCGAAGGCAGCACTGGAACATGCGGCAAAGAATGGACATAATATGGTAATCCTTGATACAGCAGGTCGACTTCACATCGATGAAGACATGATGGCCGAGCTTCAGGAGATTAAGGAAACTGTGGACGTGCACCAGACGATTTTGGTTGTGGATGCCATGACCGGTCAGGATGCAGTTAATGTGGCAAACAGTTTTAACGAGAAAATCGGAATCGACGGAGTCATCGTTACAAAGCTTGACGGTGATACCCGAGGTGGTGCTGCACTTTCTATTAAAGCAGTGACCGGAAGACCGATTCTCTATGTGGGTATGGGTGAAAAACTTTCCGATTTGGAACAGTTTTATCCAGATAGAATGGCTTCCCGAATCTTGGGAATGGGCGATGTCTTAAGCCTGATTGAAAAAGCAGGTGAGAGCATTGACGAAGAGCAGGCCAGAGAAATGACGAGAAAGATGAAGAAGGCCCAGTTCGATTTTGAAGATTACTTAATGAGTATGCAGCAGATGAGAAAAATGGGTGGTCTTTCCAGCATTATGAGCATGATGCCTGGTCTTGGCATGATGGGAAATGCCAAAATCAAGGACGAAGACATGGATGCAGGCGAAAAGCAGATGGCAAGAATTGAGTCAATTATTTATTCGATGACTTTGCAGGAACGCCGCAATCCGGACATTTTAAATCCATCAAGAAAACACCGAATCGCAAGAGGTGCAGGTGTGGATATCAGTGAAGTGAATCGTCTTGTCAAACAGTTTGAACAGATGAAGAAGATGATGAAGCAGCTTCCTGGCATGATGGGTGGCAGAGGTGGTAAGAAAGGTAAGTTCAGACTTCCTTTTTAACACATAGATAAAACAAATAAAAAATATTGTGAGGTAAAGAAAAATGGCAGTAAAAATCAGATTAAGAAGAATGGGACAAAAGAAAGCTCCTTTCTACAGAATCATCGTAGCAGATTCACGTTCACCAAGAGATGGTAAATTCATCGAAGAGATCGGATACTATGATCCAACACAAGAACCAAGTGTAATCAAAGTTGATGAAGAAGCAGCTAAGAAATGGTTAAACAATGGTGCTCAACCTACAGAAATGGTTGGAAAAATTTTCAAAGTAGCAGGTATTGAAAAATAATCTTCTCTGTATTAAAGGAGGTTCAGGTAATGCGTGAATTAGTTGAAGTAATCGCAAAAGCATTAGTTGATAATCCTGATGAAGTTGTTGTTACCGAGAAAGAAGAAGGAAAGACACTGGTACTTGAAGTAAAAGTGGCTGATTCTGATATGGGTAAAGTAATCGGCAAGCAGGGAAGAATTGCAAAAGCAATCCGTTCCGTTGTAAAAGCTGCAGCAGCAAAGGAAGACAAAAAGGTAATCGTAGACATCGCGTAAGCGATGTCTACGTTTCGCTTTATGTGAAAATAAGGAGTCGTATGGAAAAATTATTGCAGGTGGGAGTTATTTCCTCCACTCACGGAGTACGCGGAGAAGTGAAGGTATTCCCGACAACCGATGATGTAAAAAGATTTAAAAAATTAAAAAAAGTGATCCTTGATACAGGAAGAGAACATTTGCCACTCGAAGTTGAGAGTGTCAAATTCTTTAAGCAGTTTGCTATCTTAAAGTTCAAGGGAATCGACAATATCAATGACATTGAAAAATATAAAGGCAAGAGCCTTTTGGTAGATAGAGAACATGCAGTGACGCTCCGCAAAGACGAATATTTTATTGCGGACATGATAGGTCTTACAATTTTCACGGATGACGGAGAGGAATTCGGAAAACTTAAGGACGTACTTGAGACAGGAGCAAATGACGTCTATATTATAGACAGTTTGAAACACGGGGAAGTGTTGGTTCCCGCTATCAAACAGTGCATTTTAGATGTAGATATCGAAAATGGTAAGATGGTGATTCATCTCATGGAAGGGTTGGTGTAGTTTATGAATTTTCATATTTTAACACTGTTTCCGGAGATGGTAATGGACGGTCTTAGCGCGAGTATTATCGGACGTGCACAGAATAAAGGGCTTCTCTCCGTAGAGGCGATTAATATCCGTGACTTTGCAGAAAATAAGCACAATCGTGTGGATGATTATACCTACGGTGGTGGTGCCGGAATGCTCATGCAGGCAGGACCAGTGTATGGTGCGTACCAATCTGTAGTAGAGAAGGCACAGAGTAAACCACGCGTGATTTATCTGTCACCACAAGGGCAGACGTTTTCACAGGGCATGGCAGAGGAGTTTGCAAAAGAAGAAGAACTTGTTTTCTTGTGCGGACATTATGAAGGCATCGACGAGCGTGTGCTGGAAGAGATTGTGACAGACTACGTCTCTATCGGAGATTATGTACTCACAGGCGGAGAACTGCCGGCGATGGTTATGATAGATGCGATATCGCGCTTGATTCCGGGAGTATTGCACAATGATGTCTCTGCAGAATTCGAGAGCTTTCAGGATAACCTTTTAGAGTATCCACAGTATACAAGACCGGAGGAGTGGCACGGTAAGAAGGTGCCGGAGATTCTTTTATCAGGTCATCATGCAAACGTGGAGAAGTGGAGAAGAGAGCAGTCGATTATAAGAACGGCGCAGAGAAGGCCGGATTTATTAGAAAAGGCCGAACTCAGTGAAAAAGAAAAAGAATTGGCAAAAAAGTACTTGCAAATCATTGAGTAATATGATAAGATACTTGAGGTTGTGAGAAGAAAGAGATGGTCCTCTGGTACAAAATGTATTAAGAACGTCCAAAATATAAGGAGGTCACACACAATGAACGATATTATTAAGAAAATCGAAGCAGAACAATTAAAAGCAGAAGTACCTGCATTTAACGTTGGTGATACTGTTAAAGTATACGGTAAAATCAAAGAAGGAAACCGTGAAAGAATTCAGGTTTTCGAAGGTGTAGTACTTAAGAAACAAGGTGGCGGCGCTAGAGAAACATTTACAGTTAGAAAGAACTCTAACGGAATCGGTGTTGAGAAGACTTGGCCATTACATTCACCAAACGTAGAAAAAGTAGAAGTTATCCGCAGAGGTAAAGTAAGAAGAGCAAAACTCAACTACTTAAGAGGACGTGTTGGTAAGAGAGCAAAGGTAAAAGAATTAGTAAAATAGTAAATGTGAGAGGGACAACTACATATTCTTAGTTGTCCCTTTTATTAGTTTGCAAGCAAACTCTTATAAAGAGAGGAACATATAATGGCAAATTTAACATTTGGAAAAAAAAGAAGACGCGTGAACTATGATTTGCTCCGAGAGATTATTGTTTGGACAGTTCAGATTGCAATTGTCTGTTTCCTTGCTTTTGTCTGTGTGCAATATTTTGGACAGCGCGTGAGCATGATTGGAGATTCCATGCAGCCGGAACTTGCGAATGGTAATATTACATTGATTAGCAAGGCTGCATACAGCATGGGGACACCGAAACGAGGAGATATTATTGCATTTAAACCAAATGGCAATGAGAGTTCACATTATTATATAAAGCGTATCGTTGGCCTTCCGGGCGAGACTGTAGAGGTGGTTGACGGGAAGATTGTAGTAAACGGACGCGAGATTAAAGAGAAGTATGAAACCACAGAGATGGATGAACTAGGGCTTCTTGTCGAATCATTTACACTAAAGAATAATGAATACTTTGTTCTTGGAGATGACAGGCAAAATAGTGAGGATAGCAGAAGTGCGGAGATTGGTGCAGTGAAGCGTTCGGAAATCGGCGGAAAGGTTTGGTTCGTAGTATCACCGGGCAAGACGTTCGGGTTTGTAAGATAGAGGAGAAGAATATGCATTTTCAATGGTATCCTGGTCATATGACAAAGGCAAAACGTATGATGCAGGAAAATATAAAATTAATTGATTTGGTAATTGAATTAGTGGATGCGAGAGTTCCGATGAGCAGTCGTAATCCGGATATTGACGAACTTGGCAAGAATAAGGCCCGTCTCATTCTGCTTAACAAATCAGATTTGGCAGAAGAGAAGCAGAATGATGCATGGGTGGAATATTTCAAGGCAAAAGGATTTTCAGTTGTCAAAGTAAATTCCAAAAAAGGCGGCGGAATCAAATCGATTCACGGTGTGATTCAAGAGGCGTGTAAAGAGAAGATTGAGAGAGACCGCAAACGAGGTATTTTGAATCGTCCGGTGCGCGCAATGGTTGTTGGTATTCCAAACGTAGGTAAGTCAACTTTTATCAATGCCCTTGCAGGCAAGGCCTGTGCAAAGACCGGAAACAAACCTGGTGTGACCAAAGGGAAACAGTGGATTCGCCTAAATAAGAATGTAGAACTTCTTGATACACCGGGAATTCTGTGGCCGAAGTTTGAGGACCAGACGGTGGGACTTCGTCTTGCATTTATTGGGTCTATCAAGGATGAAATTCTGAATACGGAAGAATTGGCTGCGGAGATTATTCAATTCTTAAAAAAATATTATGTAGGTGTTTTAGCGGAAAAGTATGCTATAATAGAAGTTGATGATCCGTATCAGTGTCTTGCGGATATTGCAAAGAGCAGACATTGTTTGCTTCGCGGCAATGAGCTTGATACGGCGAAAGCAGCTACGCTTTTGATTGATGACTTCCGAGACGGACGATTGGGAAAAATCACTTTGGAATTCCCGGTAGATTATGAATAAATGATTGGAAAGAAGGAATAGTATGGCAAGAAGATATCGATATGAATATCTTGTAAAAAAGAAAGCCAAGGAACGTGCAAAGGCGGAACGACTTGCAAATCAAACGGACCGAGAAAGAGAACTTCGTGAGGCAATAGGATGGATTGTATATATACTAATCGTAGTATGTGCAACCTATTTGATTGTGACTTATGTGGGACAGCGTACAAAAGTTAGTGGGGATTCTATGCAAGCAACCTTGCAGGATGGAGATAATCTGATTGTGGATAAGATTTCCTATCGTTTCCGTGAACCAAAACGTTTTGAGATTGTCGTGTTCCCTTATCGATATGCGGAGGATACATATTATATCAAGCGTATTATCGGTCTTCCGGGTGAGACAGTCCAGATTATTGATGGCTATGTGTATATTGATGGAGAACTGTTAGATGAAGATTATGGATTGGAAGTTATGAACAATGCGGGCAATGCCGCGACTCCGATTAAACTTGGAGAAGATGAGTATTTTGTCTTGGGCGATAATCGCAATTGCAGTGCAGATAGTCGTGAATCGAGCGTGGGCGTATTGCATAGGGACGAATTAATCGGTAGAGCATGGGTTCGTATATGGCCATTAAAGAGTATTGGAGTCGTTTCACATGAGTAAAAGTATTGCAGATATTAAAAGAGAATTTGAACAGGCTGACAGACAGACCTTATTATCTCTGTATGAGAAATATGCAGATGATAATCGGTCAGGCGTTGTCAGCCTGATTTTGAAACATAAGAAACAGGAAGAAAAATTGGAAGCAGAGAAGCACAGAATGGAAGATATGTATATCTACGAACGTAAATATGCAGATTTTGAGTACATCTGTGGTATCGATGAAGTGGGAAGAGGACCACTTGCAGGCCCTGTAGTTGCGGGGGCCGTCATCCTGCCTAAAGATTGCGACATTCTGTACCTGAATGATTCAAAAAAATTATCAGAAAAGATGAGAGAATCTCTGTATGACGAGATTATGGAAAAGGCTGTCGCAACAGGTATCGGTATTGTGGGTCCAAATGTAATCGATGAGATTAATATCCTGCAGGCAACTTATGAGGCGATGCGTATTGCAATCTCGAATTTGAAGGTGCGTCCGGATTTGCTGCTCAATGACGCAGTGACCATTCCAGAAGTGAATATCAGACAGGTGCCGATTATCAAGGGTGATGCCAAGAGTGCGTCTATTGCTGCGGCAAGTATTATTGCTAAAGTGACGAGAGACCGCTTGATGGAACAGTACGAGGAAGTTCTTCCGGGGTATGACTTTGCGAGTAATAAGGGCTATGGTTCTGCAGCGCATATACAGGCAATTCAGAAGATGGGGGCAACACCGATACATAGACAGAGTTTTATTAAAAATTTTATTTAGCGGATACGCTACACCGAGGAAACACGAAGTGTTTTCGAGGTTAGCTCTGAACAGTTACGGGGATAAGAGTGATTAAATATGCAGAATAAAAGAACGATAGGTAGCAATTACGAAAAAATTGCAGGACAATATCTGGAACAGCAAGGATATCAGATTGTAGAATACAATTTCCATAGCAGGTTTGGGGAAATCGATATTATAGCTAAACATGAAGGATATCTTGTCTTTATA
>JAZNHX010000117.1:0-23626 GCA_045577115.1 Faecalimonas sp.
CCGTTTTCCGCACACACCCCAACATTTGTCGTAGAGCCGAAAATAATTGTCTATACCCACGACATGTTATATTTTAATTATAGATTGTTTGAATTCATTGATAAAAGGTGTTTTAAACTTCTCTGTCACCACGGATTCATATAAATTTGATGCAAACACATCTATTTCTAGCATGTTTCTTGCTAAATCAGACAGCAAGTCATCTTTGCCTAATTTTGAGAGCGGAGGAACAGAAGACGATTTCTTCAATTCAGACAACAAAATACTTGACGAACTTCGAAATCCCAACACACGTGCATATTCAATCTCCACATAATTACTTTTCTTCACGCCAAGCAATATGTGAATCAATGCCCGGCTGATTCTTGCATATGTGATTTCTTTTGTCTTCAACAATTCACAAAACTGATCAAACGATACATAGTCATTCAAACGATTATAAATCCGATTCGCTAATTCTTCCGAAACATCCGCGTACTCTATCAAAGAGGTCGATGTCTCATTTAATAACTTATATTTTAACAACAATGAAAAATCATTCGCATACACTGGATATCTTACTTCGTAACCATCCTCTAAAGAGGGCATACATTCGGAAGGAATCTGTCCGTACAACTGAGCAAAATTACGATCTGAAATAGTGCCACGAAGAGCGCTAGCGGAACTGAATTGTTCCTGCAACTCTGTATCGTGATAATGTGATACTTCACGTCGGAGAGTCAATGGCTCTATGTGACTGCTTAATCGATATAATGCCTTTAGGTATTCAATTCCGAGAATGTTATTTGGTTGTTCTAACAACTCGGCTAAATAGCTACTATCACATAATGCTTGAATTGCTTTTTGGCGTGCGAGAGGAAAAGACATACCTGAGCGAAGATTGAACTGCAAATTTTCTTTGTATTCTGCAGGTTCATCACACAGTATTTTGGCTAAAATTTTTAACGGTTCTATATCCCCACATTCACTTCCAAAGCAAATTGCATCCACACACCCCAATTTATCTAGTAAAGATACTGCACCATAGGCAAATTGCTCCGCCGTTCCGGTTGCATAACACACGGGTAATTCAATCACCAAATCAGCACCGGATTTCAACGAAGCTTCCGCACGGAGATGCTTCGGCATAATGGCTGGGACGCCTCTCTGAACAAAATTTCCACTCATCACGACAATTGCATAATCTGCATTTGCAAGCTCTTTTGCTTTTTTAATATGATATTTATGTCCGTTATGAAATGGATTATATTCTGCAATCAAACCGACAATTCTCATAAGTGACTCCTTTTTGTTTTATAATATTAACAGTATACACCAAGTGGAAAATGTTTGACAAGTAAGATAAAAAAGAGGTACAGTAAAGTGAGAATAAATCGAAAGGGGGAAATCTTATGAACAGAGAAGAAATCCTGGAAATGCTTGAAAACAGACAATTCAAAGAATTAAGAGAAGTATTGGAAAATACGCACCCCGTCGATATTGCGGAATTTTTAGATGAGATTGATGACAGACAGATGATTTTGATTTTCCGTATGCTGGATAAGGATGAGGCGGCAGAAGTATTTACAGATATGAATAACGATATCCGTGAGGTGCTTTTAAGTGCTCTGACAGATTCGGAAATTAAAGAAGTCGTGGACGAGATGTATCTGGATGACTTTGCAGACCTTTTGGAAGAGATGCCGGCAAATGTGGTAGATCATCTTTTGATGAATACAGATGAAGACACAAGAAAACAGGTGAATGCGCTTCTGAAGTACCCGGAAGACAGTGCCGGAAGCATCATGAACGTGGAATACATTGCGTTCTCCAAAGAGATGACGGTGGAAGAGGCAATCTTGAAGATTCGCCAGGTCGGCATCAACCGTGAGACCATTTACACCTGTTATGTCTTAGATAAGCGCAAACTGATTGGTGTTGTTTCTCTTAGGGAGTTGTTGACAAACGGTGACGGTCGAACGATTGAAGAGATTATGGAGACAAATCTTCTTTATGTTCATACCCATGATGACCAGGAAGAAGTAGCGAGCATGATTAACAGATACGGGTTGATTGCGATTCCGGTTGTGGATAAAGAGATGCGTATGGTCGGCATCGTAACGGTAGACGACGCGATGGAGGTCATTGAAGAAGAGACTACCGAGGATATCAGTATAATGGCTGGTATCGTTGC
This sequence comes from Faecalimonas sp., assembly GCA_045577115.1. GTDB lineage: Bacteria > Bacillota > Clostridia > Lachnospirales > Lachnospiraceae > Faecalimonas. Next base: position 2,174 of record JAZNHX010000117.1, read on the forward strand.
ACCGAGTGAGGAGACATATTTTGCAACGAGTGTATGGCAACATGCAAAAAGCCGATTTCCGTGGTTGTTATTTTTGATGTTATCTGCAACCTTAAGTGGATTGGTGCTGGGACATTTTGAAGCAGCACTTGTTGCAATGCCGATACTTAATACATTTGTACCGATGCTTACCGGAACCGGCGGTAATTGTGGTTCGCAGAGTTCAACGCTTATTATTCGTGGTCTTGCAACAGATGAGATTGAACTTCGTGATGTTTTTAGGATTATATTAAAAGAACTTTGTGTCGCACTTTGCGTCGGTGTATTACTGGCAGTTGTAAATGGCATTCGTATCGTTATTATGTATCACAATCCGATTTTGGCAGTAACTCTCGGAATTACGCTTGTATGTACCGTTGTGTTGGCCAAGACAATTGGATGCACATTGCCTCTTGCGGCGAAGACATGCGGACTCGATCCTGCTCTTATGGCAGCGCCACTTATTACAACGTTGGTTGATACAGGAACGATTTTACTGTATTTTACAATAGCTACAAAAATATTCGGAATTTAAATATTGTTCTAAAATATGAACAATATTTATCTTGTATACAAAATGCGAATGGGATATAATAAAGAATATATGAGATCAAATACGAAAGGAGTCATTAAGTCATGGGATTTATTGATGTAATTAAAGAAAAAGCAAAACAAAACGTTAAAACAATCGTTCTGCCGGAGACAGAAGACAAGAGAACATACGAAGCTGCTGAGGCGGTACTCAGAGATGGAACAGCAAAATTGATTCTTGTTGGTAGCAAAGAAGAGATTGAGAAGAATGGTGCAGGATTTGATATTTCAGGTGCAACAATTGTTGACCCTGCAACATACGAGAAGACAGAAGAATACATTGCAAAATTAGTTGAACTTCGTTCAAAGAAGGGTATGACAGAAGGACAGGCAAGAGAACTGCTTCTTAAGAATTACTTATACTATGGTGTTATGATGGTTAAAATGGGAGATGCTGACGGTATGGTTTCGGGTGCTTGTCACTCAACAGCAGACACCCTTCGTCCATGCTTACAGATTCTCAAGACAAAACCTGGCACAAAATTAGTATCAGCATTTTTCGTAATGGTAGTTCCGGATTGTGATATGGGTGCAGATGGAACATTTATCTTTGCTGACTCAGGTTTGGAACAAAATCCGGATTCAGAGAAGCTTGCAAACATTGCGATTTCCTCTGCAGAATCTTTCAAAGCCTTAGTAGGTGTAGAACCAAAGGTTGCTATGCTTTCACATTCAACAATGGGCAGTGCAAAGCATGCTGATGTAGACAAAGTAGTAGAAGCTACACGTATTGCAAAAGAATTAGCTCCAGAACTTGCTTTAGATGGAGAAATGCAACTTGATGCAGCTATCGTTCCTGAAATCGGTAAATCAAAAGCTCCTAACAGCAAGGTAGCCGGACAGGCTAACGTTCTTGTATTCCCAGATCTTGATGCAGGAAACATCGGATACAAATTAGTGCAGAGACTTGCTAAAGCAGAAGCTTACGGACCACTTACACAGGGTATTGCAAAACCTGTTAATGATTTATCACGCGGATGTAGTGCAGCTGATATCGAAGGTGTTGTTGCAATTACAGCTGTTCAGGCTCAAGCTGAAGAAAACAATTAATAAGGAGGAAATTTAGAATGAATGTTTTAGTAATCAACTGTGGAAGTTCATCATTGAAATTCCAACTTATTAACTCAGATACAGAAGCAGTACTTGCAAAAGGACTATGCGAGAGAATTGGTATTGACGGAAGACTTACTTACCAACCTGCAGGTGGTGAGAAGACAACAGAAGACAAAGCAATGCCAACTCATACAGAAGCAATTCAGTTTGTTATCGATGCACTTACAGACGCTGAGAGAGGCGTTGTGGGAAGCTTAGAAGAGATCGGTGCAGTTGGACATCGTGTGGTTCACGGCGGAGAGAAGTTTGCGACTTCAACTGTAATTACAGACGAAGTATTTAAGGCAATTGAAGAGTGTAATGACCTTGCACCACTTCATAATCCTGCAAACTTAATCGGTATTGCTGCATGTCAAAAGTTGATGCCTGGCACACCAATGGTTGCTGTGTTTGATACGGCATTCCACCAGACAATGCCTGAAAAAGCATATATGTATGGTCTTCCATATGAATATTATGAAGATTACAAAGTAAGACGTTACGGCTTCCACGGAACAAGCCACAGTTTCGTATCTAAGAGAACAGCAGAAATCTTAGGAAAAGATTACAGTGATTTAAAGACAATCGTTTGTCACTTGGGTAACGGTGCAAGTATTTGTGCTGTATTAAATGGAAAATCTGTTGATACTTCTATGGGACTTACACCATTGGAAGGTCTTGTAATGGGAACACGTTCAGGTGATATTGATCCCGCTATCTTAGAGTTCCTTGCTAAGAAAGAAGGTATGGATATCACAGAACTTATGAACATGTTGAACAAGAAATCAGGAGTTCAAGGTGTTTCCGGTGTTTCCAGTGACTTCCGTGACTTGGCAGCGGCTGCTAACGAAGGAAATAAGCGTGCTCAGATTGCCATTGATGTATTTGCTTACCGCGTAGCGAAATATGTTGGAAGCTATGCTGCAGCAATGAACGGTGTGGATGCAATCGCTTTTACAGCAGGTATCGGTGAGAACGATGGTGGAATGAGAGCAAGAGTTTGTGAATATCTAGGATATTTAGGAATTACAATTGATGCAGAAAGTAACGCAAAACGCGGCGAAGAGATAGTAATTTCTACAGCAGATTCAAAAGTAAAAGTTCTTGTTGTTCCAACAAACGAAGAACTTGCAATCGCTCGCGAGACTGTTGCATTAGTTTAGGATAATTTTTCTAAATATTTTGTTGACAAATGAATTTTTAATGGTATAATGATTTAGGTGTGATAAGGAGAACTAGATGTTTATTAACCTATCAGACGTTTTGTCAGAACATCACAAGCCGATTGATGAGGTCATCTGTGTGGAGATGACAGAGTTTCAATCCTCACTTGGAAGCATGCCGATTATGGAAAAGGGACCGGTACACATTGTTGTAAAACATGTGAAGCAAAGGGAACTTACAATAGAAGGTGAATGCAAACTGGTGTTGGAAATTCCTTGTGACCGATGTCTTGAACCGGTTTCAATAGAATTTGATTTGAAATTCACGAAAAATGTCGATTTGGATGATGATGAACAGACAGATGAATTGGATGAAAAAAATTATATTGACGGATATAATCTTGACGTAGACAAGTTGCTCTATAATGAGATGTTGATAGGATGGCCGATGAAGATTCTATGTAGCGAAGACTGTAAAGGTATTTGCAACACATGTGGTCAAAACCTAAATAAGGGAACTTGTAACTGCGAAGATACAAGTCTTGACCCTAGAATGTCAGTTATCCGCGATGTGTTTAAGAATTTTAAGGAGGTGTAACCTATGTCAATTTGTCCAAAGAATAAATCTTCTAAAGCAAGAAGAGATAAAAGAAGAGCAAACTGGAAGATGAGTGCTCCAAACTTAGTAAAATGCAGCAAATGTGGAGAATTAATGATGCCACACAGAGTATGCAAGGCTTGCGGTTCTTACAACAAAAAAGAGATCGTAGCAACAGCTGAATAATTAGAATGAGTCAAAAAGATGTAAAAGCGTGGCTTTTACATCTTTTTTTCGTAAATTTTTATTGATTTTTATAGTAATGTCTAGTAAAATTACGTTAGTCAGGAGGTAAAGTCATGTCAGAAATTATAAGAGTAGCAGTCGATGCTATGGGAGGAGACAATGCTCCGGGCGAAATTGTCAAAGGTGCAGTAGACGCTGTTAATTTGCGAGACGATATCAAAGTGCTTTTGATTGGCCGGGAAGAAGTCGTAAATCAGGAACTTGCTCAGTATACATATAACAAGGACCAAGTCGATGTGATTCATGCTTCTGAGGTTATTGAGACTGCAGAACCACCGGTCATGGCGATTCGAAAGAAAAAAGATTCATCCATTGTGGTTGCAATGAATCTGGTCAAAAAAGACGAAGCCGATGCTTTTGTTTCGGCGGGCAGTTCGGGAGCGATTCTCGTTGGAGGGCAACTTATAGTCGGTCGAATCAAAGGTGTTGAGAGACCACCGCTGGCCCCACTGATTCCGACAGCGAATGGAGTATCACTACTCATTGACTGTGGCGCGAATGTGGATGCAAGACCTTCTCACCTAGTTCAATTTGCAAAGATTGGTTCTATTTATATGGAACATGTCGTAGGAATTAAGAATCCGAAGGTTGCAATTGTCAATATTGGTGCAGAAGAGGAAAAAGGAAATGCACTTGTCAAAGAGACGTTTCCGCTTTTAAAAGAATGTGAAGATATCAATTTCATTGGCAGTATTGAAGCTCGTGATATCCCACAAGGATTGGCAGATGTTATCGTGTGCGAAGCATTTGTCGGCAATGTCATATTAAAATTGTATGAGGGACTCGCAGGTGTTCTGATTAAGAAGATTAAGGGTGGGCTGATGTCAACACTGAAAAGTAAGATTGGTGCAGCACTTGCCTTACCGGCACTCAAGAATACGCTTAAGAGTTTTGATACAAGTGAACATGGCGGCGCACCTTTACTTGGCTTAAACGGCCTGGTTGTGAAGACACACGGCAGTTCAAAAGCAATTGAAGTGTGTAATTCTATTATTCAATGTGTTACGTTCAAGGAACAACAGATAAATGAAAAAATACGTGAACGTATCCAAGTACAAGAGTAAGAGCCAAAAGGAGAGAGAAAATGGAATTCGAAAAATTAAAAGAGATTATTATTGATGTGTTAAATGTATCAGAAGAAGACGTCAAAATGGAGACAACATTTGTTGACGATTTGGGTGCAGATTCATTGGATATTTTCCAAATCATTATGGGAATTGAAGAAGCATTTGATATTGAAATCGAAAACGAAGACGCTGAAAAAATCGTTAGCGTTGGAGATGCAGTAGAACAGATTAAAAGTGCAGTGAATTAGTTTATATTCCGAAAAAGCCCATAAGGGCTTTTTCGCATGTTAAGAAACAGAAACAGAGGGTGCCATGCAACACAAATTAGAAGAAATACAGCATAAAATCGGATATCAATTTCATGATAAAGAACTGTTAAAGTCAGCTTTGATGCACAGTTCTTACACCAATGAAATGCATTTGCCAAAATACAGATGCAATGAGAGATTGGAGTTTTTGGGTGATGCAGTATTAGAACTGATATCCAGCGAGTTTTTATTTTTTAAACATCAAAAAACACAAGAAGGGGAACTTACCAGAATGCGTTCAAGCGTAGTCTGTGAACCTTCTTTAGCATTCTGTGCAAGAGAAATCGGTTTGGGTGATTATCTGCTTCTTGGAAAAGGTGAGGAAGTGACTGGAGGCAGAAAAAGAGATTCTGTCACATCGGATGCATTAGAGGCTTTAATTGGAGCCATTTATTTAGATGGTGGTTTTGCTAGTGCAAAAGAGTTCATACTGAATTATGTTCTAAATGATTTGGAACACAAGAAGCTCTTTTATGATAGCAAGACTATCCTGCAGGAGCTTGTTCAGGCGAATTTTGAAGAGATGGTTTCTTATCACCTCATCAAAGAGGAAGGACCTGACCACAATAAAAAGTTTACGGTAGAAGCACATGTAGGTGATGAATGTTACGGGGAAGGCTCGGGGAGAACAAAGAAGGCTGCAGAGCAGGAAGCAGCATACTATGCAATTTTAAAATTACACGAGAAAAATATAAAGTAGGTGTGAGATGTATTTAAAAAGTATTGAGGTACAGGGATTCAAATCATTTGCAAATAAAATTGTATTTGATTTTCATAATGGAATCACTGGTATTGTAGGACCGAATGGTAGTGGAAAAAGTAATGTAGCAGACGCAGTACGATGGGTTCTTGGTGAGCAACGTGTTAAACAGCTTCGTGGAGGTAATATGCAGGATGTTATCTTTTCTGGAACTGAGATGCGTAAGCCACTTAGTTATGCAACTGTGTCTATCACAATGGACAATGAAGATCATCATTTGCCAATTGATTACAAAGAAGTGACCATTACAAGAAAATTATATCGTTCCGGAGAAAGTGAATATCTCATCAATGGAAATGTATGTCGTTTGAAGGATATCAATGAGATGCTCTATGATACCGGTATCGGAAAAGAAGGTTATTCTATTATCGGACAAGGTCAGATTGATAAGATTTTAAGCGGCAAGCCGGAGGAGAGAAGAGAACTTTTTGATGAGGCGGCAGGTATTGTCAAGTTTAAAAGACGTAAAAATATGTCTGTAAAGAAACTGGAGGAGGAACGTCAGAATCTTCTTCGTGTGACTGATATTTTATCTGAGCTTGAGAAACAGATTGGACCACTTCAAAAGCAATCAGAGGTTGCGAAAGAATATTTAAAGAAAAAGGAATCATTAAAGACTTATGATATCAATATGTTTTTATTGGAGACCTCTCGTTTAAAAGCGGAGATTGCATCTTTGGACGAAAAGATTCAGATTACGCAGGATGAGCTTGATGCCGCAACTGTACAGTATAACAATACAAAGGCAGAGTACGAGGCAATTGAGGTTCAGACAGATGAGATTGATGCAGCGTTAGAGAGAGCGAAACGTCAACTCAATGAGACGACCTTGTTAAAACAACAATTAGAGGGTCAGATAGAGCTTTTAAAGGAACAGATTAATACGGCCAGAATGAATGATGAGCATTTGGCGCAGCGTTCCCTTGCAATTGTTCAGGAGATAGAAGAACGTGAAAAGAATTTGCAACTTCTTGCGTCAAACAAAGAAGAATTACAGGCGCAGATTGATGAGAAGCATGCGGAACAGATGAAGACACAAGAAGAGTTGCTTCGCATTCAGACTCGTATTGCAGAGCTCGCAGGAGCTGTGGAAGACGGTAAGAACAACTTGATTGAGCTGCTCAATAATCGTTCATCTACAAGAGCAAAGATTCAGAAATACGATACCATGATGGAACAGATTCAGGTTCGTAAGTCAGAACTCAACCAGAGACTCATTTCTGCTGAAAGTGAAGCGGTAGAGTATAATGAAGCAATTCTTCAGTTCGAAAATGAACTGAAAGAAGTTTCTTCAACTATTATTGGTTTTGTTGACGAGACGAAGAAGTGTGAGGCTGAGATAGAGAGATTACAGACAGAAATTAGTGGGAAGTCAGAGGAACTCCGTGTCGGACAGATTTCTTATCATAGAGAAGAATCTCGTCTGGAATCGCTGAAGAATATGACAGAGCGCTATGATGGTTACGGCAACAGCATTCGCAAGGTCATGGAAAAGAAGGATGAAGAGAGTGGTATCCATGGTGTTGTTGCCGATATTATCAAGGTTGATAAGGCGTATGAGATCGCAATCGAGACTGCGCTTGGAGGGAGCATTCAAAATATTGTTACAGAGGATGAAGGTACTGCAAAGCGCATGATTCAATATCTGAAACAGAACAAGTTTGGCCGAGCAACATTTTTACCACTTACTGCAATCAGTACAACTGGTGGTCTGAAACAGAATGACGCCTTGAATGAAAAAGGTGTTGTTGGTGTTGCGAGTGACCTCGTAAAAGTAGAAGCCAAGTATGATAAATTAGCAGAACATTTGCTAAACAGAACTTTAGTAGTAAAACACATTGATGATGGTATTGCCTTGGCTAAAAAATACAAACAATCACTTCGCATGGTTACGCTGGAAGGTGAACTGATTAACCCGGGCGGAGCAATGACCGGTGGGTCGTTTAAGAATTCAAGTAATCTTCTCAGCAGAAGACGTGAGATTGAAGAATTAGAGAAGAAAGTTGCCCGTCTGAAGCAAGAGACGGATAATCTTGAGCGTGCAATTGATATTTGTAAGGAAGAACGCACCGGACACTATGTGAAGATTGAAGAAATCAAAGCAGAACTACAGAAGGCATATGTTGTTCAAAATACGGCAAAGATGAATATGGACCAGATGATTGCTAAGAAAGCAGAGGCAAAAGAACTGGTAAAACTGATTCATCAGGAAGGTGCCGAATTAGAAGCACAGATAGAAGAGATTAAGGATAATCATGAATCCATTCAGGTGGAATTAGAAGTTTCAGAGAAACTGGAACAAGAACTTAATTCAAATTCCGAATTGAGCCAAAAAGAATTGGAAGAAATGCGTGAATTAGAAGGAAAACAGTTGCAGGAGACAGAACAAGTGCATCTTTCATACGCATCTTTCGAGCAGAAGTTGCAGTTCATGGTAGAAAATGAGACGCGTATTTTGGATGAGATTCATAAGTTTAAGGAAGAATTGTCAGCATTAGATACAAGTAAGGGCGATGCTTCAGAGGAAATCAAGGCAAAAGAGGATGAGATTGCCAACATTCATCAGACGATTGCAGATTCTAAGGAATTGTTTGTAGAGATCGAAGCAGAGATTCAGAAATATGTTGCTGAGAAAGAAGAACTGAACAAAAAGCATAAGGCGTTCCTGGCAAAACGTGAAGAACTGTCAAAACATATGGCAGAGCTTGATAAAGAAGCATTCCGTTTGAACAGCAGACGCGAGGGCTATGAAGAAGCTTCTGAAAAACATATCAATTATATGTGGGAGGAATATGAACTCACATACAGTAGTGCGCTGGAGATTCGTGATGAGAACTTGACAGATCTCGCTTTTATGAAAAAGGAGATTCAGAGACTCAAAAACGAAATTAAGGCACTTGGCTCTGTCAATGTAAATGCAATTGAGGACTACAAGAACGTTTCTGAGCGTTATGAGTTCTTAAAAACACAGCATGATGACCTCATTGAAGCAGAGGCAACACTGATTAAGATTATCGAAGAGTTAGACGCTGCAATGCGCAAGCAGTTTAAAGAAAGCTTTGAACAGATTAATACCGAGTTTGATAAAGTGTTTAGACAATTGTTTGGTGGTGGAAAAGGTACATTAGAGCTTATAGAAGATGAGGATATTCTTGAAGCAGGTATTCGTGTCATTGCACAACCGCCTGGAAAGAAACTACAGAACATGATGCAATTATCCGGTGGAGAAAAGGCTCTGACAGCCATTTCCTTACTGTTTGCAATTCAGAACTTAAAACCGTCTCCATTTTGTCTTCTTGATGAGATTGAGGCGGCGCTGGATGATTCCAACGTAGACCGTTTTGCAAGATATTTACATAAACTGACCAAGCATACACAGTTTATCGTAATTACACACCGTAAAGGTACCATGACAGCGGCTGACCGTCTCTATGGTATCACCATGCAAGAAAAAGGTGTATCTGCACTTGTTTCCGTAGACTTATTGGAACATGAACTCGATAAATAGGAGGGACTATGTCAGAAGAAAAGAAAGGCTTTTTTAAACGCCTTGTTTCAGGACTGAGTAAAACAAGAGATAACATCATATCAGGAATTGACAGTATCTTTCATGGGTTTTCTAATATCGATGACGATTTCTATGAAGAGTTGGAAGAGATCCTAATCATGGGGGATATTGGCGTTCATGCGACGATGGATATCATTGATGATTTAAAAGAAAAGGTTCGCGCAAACCACATCAAAGAACCTGTAGACTGCAAGGAATTCTTAATCCAGAGTATCAAAGAACAGATGGATGTAGGTGAGGCCGCTTACGAATTCGAGCAAAAGATATCGGTTGTACTTGTCATTGGTGTCAATGGTGTCGGTAAAACGACGACAATTGGAAAATTAGCAGGAAAGCTTCGTGCGCAGGGCAAAAAGGTTGTTCTTGCAGCTGCAGATACATTCCGCGCAGCAGCAGGCGAACAATTGAAAGAATGGGCGAATCGTGCAGAGGCTGACCTCATCGGTGGTCAGGAAGGTTCTGATCCGGCATCGGTGGTGTATGATGCAGTTGCTGCTGCAAAAGCGAGAAAAGCAGATGTACTTTTGGTTGATACCGCAGGTCGTCTTCACAATAAGAAGAATCTGATGGAAGAGCTTCGCAAAATCAACCGTGTTCTAGAACGTGAATATCCGGAAGCACATCGTGAGACCTTGATTGTCCTTGACGGCACAACCGGACAGAATGCGCTTGCGCAGGCAAGAGAATTTAAGGATGTGACTGATATCAGCGGGGTTGTTTTGACTAAGATGGACGGAACAGCCAAGGGCGGTATTGCAGTAGCTATCCAGGCAGAGCTTGGTATACCGGTAAAATATATCGGTGTGGGTGAATCCATTGATGATTTACAAAAATTTAATTCGGATGATTTTGTAAACGCATTGTTTATGACAGAAGAATAATTGGAGGAATATATGTTAACCTTAGCGAATTTTGAGTTGGCAAGTGAAGTGGTTAAGAATGTCACCAAGCCAACAAAGTTAGTATACAGTGAATATTTAAGCGAGCAGACCGGCGGGAAAATCTATTTAAAGCCGGAAAACATGCAGCATACAGGCGCATACAAGCTCCGTGGTGCATATTACAAAATTAGCACTTTGACAGAGGAAGAACGTGCAAAAGGTATTATTACCGCTTCTGCCGGCAATCACGCACAAGGTGTTGCTTACGCAGCTAAAGAGTTTGGTTGCAAGGCTACGATTGTGATGCCTAGTATCACACCACTTATCAAAGTAAACCGCACAAAAGCGTATGGCGCAGAAGTGATTCTTCACGGAGATGTGTACGATGATGCGTTTGAGAAGGCTCGCGAGCTTGCAGAAGAGACGGGATGCACATTTGTACATCCATTTGATGATGATGACGTAATAACCGGACAGGGAACGATTACGATGGAGATTATCCAGGAACTTCCGACTGTGGATTACATATTTGCACCTGTTGGTGGTGGCGGTCTAATCAGCGGTGTTTCTGCACTTGCGAAGATGCTGAATCCTAAGATTCAAGTGATCGGTGTAGAACCAATTGAAGCTGCAAGTATGTCTGCGTCATTAGAAGCAGGAGAGGTTGTCACACTTGACAGCGCTAACACAATTGCAGATGGTACTGCTGTGAAAACAGTAGGAGAGAACGCATTAAAATATGTAAAAGAACATGTAGATATGATGCTCACGGTAGAGGATGATGAGCTCATCGGTGCATTCCTTGATATGGTGGAAAATCACAAGATGGTGGTTGAAAATTCAGGACTTCTTACAGTGGCAGCACTGAAGCAGATTGACCTTACAGGCAAGAAGGCAGTTGCTATCTTAAGTGGTGGAAATATGGACGTGATTACAATGTCATCTATTGTACAGCATGGCCTGATTCAGCGAGATAGAATCTTCTCTGTATCCGTACTTCTTCCGGACAAACCGGGTGAACTCGTGCGCGTGGCAGATACCATTGCAAAGGCACAGGGTAACGTTATTAAACTGGAGCACAATCAGTTCGTAAGTACCAACCGTAATGCAGCTGTGGAACTTCGTATTACACTTGAGTCATTCGGTACAGAGCATAAGAGAGAAATCTTAAAAGCACTTGAAGATGCAGGTTATAAACCAAAGAGTATCAGTGCTAAACTGTATTAAGAGATTCTTGATTATAAAGGGGAAATATAAATGGAGTTAAGGATGCCTAAAAAAGGGGAAATTTACAAACATTTCAAAGGAAATCTGTATGAAGTTTTAGCTGTTGCAAAACATACAGAGACCATGGAAGATATGGTAATATATCAGGAGGTTGATGGGGAAACAACCTACGCAAGACCCCTTGAAATGTTTGTGAGCAATGTGGATAAAGAGAAATATCCGGAAGTTCTACAAGCTTATCGTTTTGAACTGCAAGATCAGAAGTCAAAACTTTCAATTATGGATTTCTTGGATTTATCCACGACAACAGAAAAGATTCAGTATCTTGAGACGATGAAAGATTCAATGACAGAAGAGTTTGTCGGCATCGTGGCGCAGAGTTTGGATTTCGTGGAGAATGATGGCTCGCTGGATGAACGTTACAGAGCTCTTTTACAGTATCTAAGAACTGTTGAAAGATATGAAAAAAGAAGATAAAGAATTGATGGGAAATCGGAGGAAATCATGGAAGAACATCAAGATTACTCGCTACGAGGCAGAGTATTTCAAGCGATTCAAGAGAATATTTTAAATGGCGTTTATAAAGAAAACGAGGAACTTCGTGAAAACACAATAGCAAAAGATTTGGGGGTTAGTCGAACACCGGTCAGAGAGGCACTCAGACAATTAGAATTGGAAGGTCTTGTGAAGATTGTGCCAAACAAAGGGGCCTGTGTAACTGGAATTACGAAGAAGGATGTGAAGGATATCTATGCGGTTCGTTCTATGCTAGAGGGCCTTTGTGCAAGATGGGCAACTGAACATATCACAGATGAACAGATAGATGAGTTGGACGAGATTATTCTTCTGTCAGAATTTCATTTAAAACGCTGCAAGGAAGGACAGTCACAACAGGTAACTGAACTGGATGGAAAGTTCCATGAGATTCTTTATGATGCATCGCACAGTCGTATTTTAAAGCATGTATTGTCGGATTTTCACAAATATGTCAGAATGGTAAGAAAAGCATCTGTTGCAGACCCTGCACGTGCAGAAAAATCAATTGAAGAACATAAAGACATTCTTCATGCGATTAAGAACCGTGACGCCAATGCAGCAGAGATCTTGGCAAATGCACATATGATGAATGTTATGAAAAATCTGAACATGAAGGAAGACTTATAAGGAGAACGCATAAGATGGACAAGATTAAGATGACAACTCCGCTCGTTGAGATGGACGGAGATGAGATGACCAGAATTCTCTGGAAAATGATAAAAGAAGAGTTGCTCGAACCATTTATTGAACTCAATACAGAATATTATGATTTGGGCTTAGAATATAGAAATGCAACCAATGACCAGGTTACAGTAGATTCTGCAAATGCGACTAAGAAATATGGTGTTGCAGTGAAATGTGCAACCATTACACCAAATGCAGCTCGTATGACAGAATATGACCTGAAAGAAATGTGGAAGAGTCCGAACGGAACAATTCGTGCCATGCTAGATGGAACCGTTTTCCGTACTCCGATTATTGTCAAAGGCATCGAGCCGGGCGTAAAGAGTTGGAAGAAGCCAATTACAATTGCAAGACACGCTTACGGTGATGTGTATAAGAATACAGAGATGGTGATTCCGGGACCTGGAAAAGTGGAACTCGTTTATACTGCAGAAGACGGTACAGAGGTGCGAGAACTGGTACACAACTATACAAAAGCAGGTGTGGCACAGGGTATGCATAACTTAGATGACTCTATCGAGAGTTTTGCAAGAAGCTGTTTTAACTATGCGTTAGATTTAAAACAGGATTTATGGTTTGCGACAAAGGATACAATTTCAAAAAAATATGACCATACATTCAAAGATATTTTCCAAGATATTTTTGACAAGGAATATGCAGAGAAGTTTAAAGAAGCAGGTATCACATACTTCTATACTTTGATTGATGATGCTGTAGCACGCGTGATGAAGGCTGAAGGCGGATTTATCTGGGCATGTAAGAACTACGATGGAGATGTGATGAGCGATATGGTATCCTCAGCATTTGGTTCTCTTGCAATGATGACATCTGTTTTGGTATCACCACATGGATACTACGAGTATGAAGCTGCTCATGGAACAGTACAGCGTCATTACTACAAGCATCTGAAGGGTGAAGAGACATCAACAAATTCTGTTGCAACCATCTTTGCGTGGACGGGAGCACTTAGAAAACGTGGCGAATTAGATGGAAACAAAGAACTGATGGAATTTGCTGACAAATTAGAGAAAGCGACTATCTCCACCATAGAAAGTGGTAAAATGACAAAGGATTTGGCACTGATTACTTCGCTCGAAAATGTAACGGTGTTGAATTCCGAAGATTTCATCAAAGAAATAAGAAAAACATTAGAAAAATAGAGGTTCATAGAATTGAGAAAACTAGCTTTAAGCGATGATATTTTATTAAAAATTGAAAAGCCAGCTCGTTATATCGGAAATGAAGTAAACTCGGTAATGAAAAACAAAGCGGACATCGATGTTCGCTTTGCTTTCGTGTTTCCGGATGTTTACGAGATTGGTATGTCACACCTTGGAATTCAGATTCTCTACGATATGTTAAATCGCAGAGATGATGTCTGGTGTGAACGTGTGTACTCGCCTTGGACGGATTTGGACAAGATTATGCGGGAGGAACAGATTCCGCTCTTTGCATTAGAATCGCAGGATCCGATTAAAGATTTTGATTTTATTGGCATCACGATTCAGTACGAGATGTGTTATACCAATATATTGCAGATACTTGATTTGGCACAGATACCTTTGTTTGCGAAAGACAGAACAGAGGAACATCCGATTGTAATAGGAGGAGGTCCTTGCACCTATAATCCGGAGCCGCTTGCAGACTTCTTTGATATTTTCTATATCGGAGAAGGAGAGACGCAGTATTATGAACTGATGGGCAGATATAAAGAATGGAAGGCATCCGGCAAATCCAGAAAAGAATTCTTTGAGATGGCGGCTGAGATTCCTGGACTTTATGTGCCGGCATTTTATGATGTGACTTACAATGAGGATGGAACGATAGAAAGTTTTACTCCAAACAATGAGCATGCAAAGTCTGTGATTGAGAAACAGATCGTGATGGATGTATCTGATACTTACTATCCGGAAAAACCGGTGGTTCCATTTATCAAAGCGACGCAGGATCGTGTCGTGCTCGAGATTCAGCGTGGTTGTATCCGAGGTTGTCGTTTTTGTCAGGCCGGTATGTTATATCGTCCAACCAGAGAACGCGATGTGGAAGTGTTAAAGGATTATGCATATAAAATGTTAAAAAGCACCGGACATGAAGAGATTTCCTTAAGTTCACTTAGTTCCAGTGATTATTCACAGTTAGAAGAATTAGTGACTTTTTTGATTGAAGAGTTCAAAGGGAAAGCAATCAATATTTCTCTACCTTCTCTGCGTATCGATGCATTTTCACTCGATGTTATGAGTAAAGTGCAGGATATCAGGAAGAGCAGTCTTACCTTTGCACCGGAGGCAGGTTCACAGAGACTTCGCAATGTAATTAACAAAGGTTTGACCGAGGAGATTATTCTCGAAGGTGCCGGACAGGCCTTTGAGGGCGGTTGGACACGTGTGAAACTTTATTTTATGCTTGGACTTCCGACTGAGACAGAGGAAGATATGAAAGCGATTGCGCATTTGGCAGACAAAGTTGCAAGACGTTACTATGAGATTCCGAAAGACCAGAGAAACGGCAAATGTCAGATTGTGGCAAGTACCTCGTTCTTTATTCCAAAACCGTTTACCCCATTCCAGTGGGCAACGATGCTGAATAAAGAAGATTATATTGCAAAAGCAAATGTAGTAAATCACGAGATGAAGGCACAGCTTAACCACAAGAGCCTTAAATACAACTGGCACGAAGCAGATGCGACCGTTTTAGAAGGTGTATTTGCACGTGGGGACAGGCGTGTTTCAAAGGCTTTACTAGAAGCATATAGACTTGGATGTATCTATGATTCTTGGGGTGAACATTTCCGCTACGATTTGTGGATGCAGGCGTTTAAAAATACAGGTGTTGAAATTGCATTCTACAATCTCAGAGAGCGTGATTTGGATGAAGTGCTTCCTTGGGACTTTATTAATATCGGTGTATCCAAAGAATTCTTGAAACGCGAATGGAAGAATGCTATGGAAGAAAAAGTGACACCGAACTGCCGTATGCAATGTGCAGGCTGTGGTGCAGCTACTTTTGGAGGAGGTGTGTGCTTTGAAAGCTAGAATCAAATTTCGTAAGTATGGCGTGATGAAATTCATTGGCCATTTAGACGTGATGCGTTTCTTCCAAAAGGTTATGAGACGAGCAGATATTCCAATTGCCTTCACAGGCGGCTTCAGTCCCCACATGATTATGTCATTTGCGAATCCGCTTGGAGTTGGAGTTACCAGTGATGGAGAATATTTTGACATTGAACTTACTGAAGAAATCGACATGCAGGCGGCTGTAGCTCGCATGAATGACACAGTTGTGGAAGGAATCGAGATTGTAAATATGGTTCCGATATCAGACGATAAGAAACAAACAGGAATGTCAATTGTGGCGGCTGCCGATTATTTATCTAGTTTAAAAAACGGCGAGTTTCCGGAAGACTGGAAGAAAAAAGCAGAAGGTTTCATGAGTCAGCCAAATATTTCTATTATAAAGAAGACAAAGAAAAACGAAAAAGAAGTTGATATCAAGCCGATGATTTATAAGTTCGAAGTGCGTGACGACAGCGTGTATATGTTGGTTGCCACGGGAAGTGTAGAGAACTTAAAGCCGGAACTTGTCATGCGGGCGCTCTGTGGTTACATCGGTGTGGATGTGGATTCTGTTTCCTTTGCACATCATCGTCTGGACGTATATGCAAACATGGGAACTGAGGAAGATAAAAATTTCGTAAGTTTGGATCAGGTGTAAGAATGAACCGTAAACTGATTATTAGCAAAATAAAAGATAAGATTGTTACAACTGTTTTAGAAAATGAAAAAGTGGTAGAACTTCATGTTTCAAAAAGCGAAGAGCAGGATACTGTACAATTTGGAAATATCTATGTTGGGCGCGTGAAAAATATTGTTGCAAATATCAATGCGGCATTTATTGAAGTTGTACCTGGAGTGGAATGCTACTATGCAATCAGTGAGAATCCAACACCGATTTTCACAAAAAAGATTGGAAAGAAGCCTTTATGTATCGGTGATGAATTGCTTGTTCAGATTTCGAAAGAGGCTGTGAAGACAAAGGTACCTACTGTTACCAGCAAGTTGAATATTACCGGGAAATATGCTGTACTCACATATGGTGACACTCGCATAGGTGCTTCGGCAAAACTGGCAAAAACGGAGAAAGAGCGTCTTATAGAAGTTGCTAAGCAATATGCATCTACAGAGTTTGGTATCATTATGCGAACCAATGCAAAGGATACAGAACCGGAGCTACTTCAGACTGAACTGACCAAACTTTGCGAGGAATATGAGACATTAAATGCACAGGCAACTACCCGAATCTGTTATTCCTGCCTGATAGGTGCACCGAAGGAATATTTGTCAGAACTGAAAAATATTTACCAAGAGGGATTGACAGATATCATAATTGAGGATAAAACTATTTATGATGAAATCAAATCCTTTCTAATAAAGGAACAGCCGGAAGACTTAGAGAAACTTCGTCTCTACGAGGACAAGATGCTTCCGCTTCACAAGTTGTATGGAATCGAGACACATTTTGCAAACGCTCTGAAAGAACATGTATGGCTGAAGTCGGGTGCATACCTTGTAATTCAGCCGACAGAAGCACTTACTGTGATTGATGTCAATACAGGCAAGTGTGTTAGCAAGAAGAAAGATGATGCAGGGTATTTACGAATTAATATAGAAGCGGCAAAGGAAGTGGCGAGACAGATTCGTCTCAGAAATCTATCTGGTATCATACTGGTTGATTTTATTAATTTATCAAAAGAAGAATATATGGACGAGTTGCTTTCTGTATTTCGTCGCGAATTACAGAAAGACCCAATAACAACATCTCTTGTAGATGTTACGAAGCTTCAATTAGTAGAAGTTACACGAAAGAAAGTACGAAAGCCATTACACGAGATTGTTACGGCATGGGAGGAATTGGAATGAAAAAAGTAGTAAAATTTGGAGGAAGCTCTCTAGCAAGTGCGGAGCAGTTTGAGAAAGTAGGTGCAATTATCCGCGCGGAAAAATCAAGAAAATATGTTGTGCCATCAGCACCTGGAAAACGTTTTTCGGGTGATACAAAGGTAACAGATATGTTATACGGATGCTATGCTGTTGCTGAGAAGGGAAATGATTTTACAGATCTTTTAGATGGTATTAAGTCGAGATATAACGAGATTATCAAAGGACTTCAATTAGATTTGTCTCTTGACAAGGAATTTGAAGTGATTTATGAGAATTTCACAAACAAGGCAGGCAGTGATTATGCTGCATCCAGAGGTGAGTATCTGAATGGTATTATCATGGCAAATTATCTTGGTTACGAGTTTATCGATGCAGCAGAAGTCATCTTTTTTGATGTAGAAGGTCGTTTTGATGATGTGAAGACCGATGAGGTGCTCTCGGCAAAATTAAGTAAGATAGACAGAGCTGTAATTCCGGGCTTTTACGGGGCGATGCCGGATGGAAGCATTAAGACATTCTCAAGGGGTGGTTCAGACCTTACTGGTTCCATTGTTGCAAAGGCTGCTAAGGTAGATATGTATGAGAACTGGACCGATGTATCTGGATTTATGATAGCAGATCCAAGAATTATCAACAATCCGAAAACGATTGAAGCGATTACATACAAGGAGCTTCGTGAACTTTCCTATATGGGAGCAACTGTACTTCATGAGGATGCGATTTTCCCAATTCGCAAGGAAGGTATCCCGATTAATATTCGAAACACCAACGCACCGGAGGATAAAGGTACATTAATCGTAGAAGCAACCTGCAGACATCCGAAATATACAATTACGGGTATCGCTGGAAAACAAGGTTTTGCTTCGATTACCATTGAAAAGGCAATGATGAACTCAGAGGTTGGTTTCTGTCGTAAGGTACTTCAGGTGTTTGAAGATAATGGCATTTCCATTGAACATATGCCGTCCGGAATTGACACCATGACAGTTTTCGTACATCAGACAGAATTTGAAGAAAAAGAGCAGGAAGTGATTGCGGGAATTCATCAGGCAGTACAACCGGATTCTGTCGAATTAGAGTCAGACCTTTCATTGATTGCGATTGTGGGTCGTGGCATGCGTGCAAAACGCGGTACATCAGGCCGTGTCTTCTCGGCGCTTGCGCATGCACATGTAAATGTGAAAATGATTGATCAGGGCTCTAGCGAGCTGAATATTGTTGTGGGTGTGCGCAATCATGATTTTGAAAATGCAATTCGAGCGCTCTATGATATTTTTGTCACAACAAGACTGTAAGATTGCTGTGGTTATAAAAGAAAGAGGAAATATATGAAAGCATATATCAAGGAAAATTTCAAAGTAATCCTTGCAATTACTGTTATGTTGTTAGCATCATGTACGTTGATTGTTTCTAATGAAATCAGGGCTCAGATGTTACCGATAGCATCGGGAGAACTGACAGTTATTTATTGTGAAGTTGATAAAGAATTCTGTGAGTATACCGGAAAGCCAATTGAGAATGATATTCATCGGATTGTTTTTGCTGATAAAGAAGACAATCGTATTGAGATGTACAGAGATGATTTTAAAATTGTCAGCTATAATGATAATGTAGAGGTGGGACAAGCAGATATAGAAGTGTCGGTCAATGGTTATCGGGAAACGATTACCATTGAAAGTGCATTTACAATACAGCCAGCAAGAGTTTCAAAACTACATGTTACCAATGCAACCCGAACATTTACGGATTTGATCTGGAATGAAGTGCTGGGTGCAGATGGCTATTTGATATATAAAAGCAAAGATAATGGCAATAGTTACTTGCCTATTATGGATGCAAATAATGGACAGGCTCTTACTCATACTGATACAGATGTAGCATTGAATGAAGTGTATCTCTATTATGTGCAAGCTTACAAGAAGTCAGATACGGGATTGATTTTCGGACAAGCTTCCGATATCGTCAAAATATTCACACCACTTGATAATCCGACTATCACGAATGTAAAAAACGTAGCGCATAATAGACTTCGTGTAGAATGGGCAATTGTTGAGGGCGCTGTCGGTTATCAGGTGTATCGCAGTGACATACAGGATGGAGAATATACCCTACTTGCAGAGATTGCAGATGGAACGACCATGTCGTACGATGATGCAACCTGTGAGTGTGGAAAATCATATTATTATTATGTCAAGGCATGTCAGCAAACAGATGTAGAGACTCTTTGGGGAGAATCATCTGCAATTGTTTCAGGTAGAACAACACCGGAGAGAGTGAATCTTCGAGGAACAACCGATGATAAAGAAACAAAGGTGACCTTGACATGGAAAAAAGTGAATGGTGCGCAGGGGTATGAAGTGTTTAAAGATGGCAATCTTGTCGCCAAACTTGAGAATCCGGATACGCTGACTTGGAGTGAGTCAGGTCTTTCCAAAGATGTGGAAGTAAGTTATAAAGTTCGTGCATATGGCTACTACAATAACGAGGTAGTATATGGCAATTACTCGGCAAATTTTGTGAAAGAAGTGATTGTTGTAACAAACTATTCCGCGATTGTTTCCGGGGACTTGTCCAGTGTGCTTCAGTATCAGGGAGTACCATATGTGGGTGGTGGAACAACACCAAGAGGCTGGGATTGCAGTGGATTCACTCAGTGGGTTATGAAGAACTACTATGGTGTTAATATCGCAAAATCAGCTGCAGAGCAGGGAAGAGGCGGTAAGACTGTAAGTGTTAGCGATCGTGCTTCGTGGCAACCGGGAGACATCCTGTGTTACACATATGGCAAGGGAAATAAAACAGTCCGACATGTTGCATTGTATCTCGGCAATGGAAAGATGATCCATGCGCTCAGTGAAAAACACGATACCATTGTGCATGATGTGGATTTTTATGAAAAATGGGACTCTAAGACAAACTTATATACCGTAAAAAGATATTATTAAAAAAAGGTTGACGAACCTCGCTGTGTGTGATAAAATACCTAAGTATGCCGCACAGTGAGGTTTGCAAGTTTATAGGTTTATATGTTTACATAGTGACTTATAACACCACAACTGGCGAGTAATGATAATAGGAGGTGCCATATGTACGCAATTATAGCAACAGGTGGTAAACAGTACAAAGTAGCCGAAGGCGATATCATTAGAGTAGAAAAACTTGGTGTAGAAGCCGGAGAGACTTATACATTTGACCAAGTACTTGCAGTGAGCGATGCTGAATTAAAGGTTGGAAACCCAACAGTAGCAGGCGCAACAGTTACAGCTTCTGTAATTGGTGACGGAAAAGCGAAAAAAGTTATCGTTTACAAGTATAAGAGAAAAACTGGATACCATAAGAAAAACGGTCACAGACAACAATATACAGCTGTTAAGATTGAAAAGATCAACGCTTAATTTGATGTTATGACTAAGGTAACCATTTACAAAAATGTAAAAAATGAATGTGTAGGTTTCAAAGCACTCGGACATGCCGGTTACGCTGAGGAAGGTGAAGACATTGTATGTGCCGCAATTTCCATTCTGACAATCAATACGATGAATGCAATTGAGACATTTACAGATGCAGATGTTTCCTTGGAGACGGATAACGAGTTGGGGCTAATCGAATACAAAGTCGATGAACCAACCAAAGAGACCTCATTATTACTCGACACCATGGTCTTGGGATTACAGACGATGGCGGACGACGAAAATTATGCAGAATATATCGATTTATTATTTGAGGAGGTGTAACACCATGATGAATTTAAACCTTCAATTTTTCGCTCATAAAAA